>NZ_QWKI01000103.1 GCF_009911645.1 Pseudoflavonifractor sp. 60 | reverse complement strand
GGCGGCTGGGTGGTCTTGTCCTTTCGCAAGGTGAAGTCCACGCCGTATTTCTTGGCGCAGGGCTTGAAAGCGGCGATATTAGCGTCCGTGATCTCGATGTTGGACAGCGCCGCCCCGTACTGCTTCAACTGCTTCAAACTCTGTTGGCCGTGGCGGAGCTTGGGGCCGTGCTTCCGGGCCTCCAAATATTTTTTTAGGGCCATTTGCAGCACTTGGGCTGTCAGCTTCCCGGTTTTCATGGATAACGCGATGGTCTTTTGAGTGACTTCCTCCTGCAAGCGTCATACCTCCTTTGCCAGAAGTCGAGGGTAAAAACTAAGGCGGCACTACCAGCCGCCGCAGGTAAATCCGCATTAGATACGCACCCGCAGACCGTTCAGGTCGTTGGCCCGGATGCCGACGAGATACCATGCAGCGGCGTACTCAATCCGGGTGGGTTTCCACCTGCCGCCCACCATCACGTCGAAGCACTGTCCACAGTGCAAA
>NZ_QWKI01000102.1 GCF_009911645.1 Pseudoflavonifractor sp. 60 | reverse complement strand
CCGTAGTAGTCGGCCAGGTCAAAGCGGATGTCGTAGCGGTCTGTCCGCTCGTCGAAGATCAATGCGCCCTGTTTCATGTTCGGGGCCTCCTTGTCAGATTAGATTTTTCCCTCCGCCATATCGTGGGCGACAAGGGCGGTATAGTAACTTCCCATTGTGCTGGGAGCGTTGAACAGCACCGCCAGCAGATATTTCTTGATGTTGCGGATTTTCGTAGTGTTCTCCCGCATACAGTCCATGACAAATTCAATATGGCCGCTGTTCAGCTTCAACAGCTTGGCCTTTACCAGCTCGGCGGGGTAGTCGTCACCAGCGACACGGATAGTCTTACGGGCCGTGCAGACGGTTTCCACCAGCAATTCCACGATGCCGTCCAATTCCTCCGGGTCAATCTTGGAGTGGTGCAGGAGGTGGTCATACTCGATATTCTCTTTGATGATGTCCCGATAAATCTCAACGGCGCTCTGTGTGGCCGCTTCCTTTCCTTTCCGGCGGCGAAGCCGCAACAGCCCCAGCGGGAGGGGGTGAAAGGGAGGGAATGGAATGGGTAATTGATGGGTCAGTAATTCTTGGGTCTTTACTTTGTATATCTTTATTTAATTGCGTTGGATTTTCCAACGTAGGTTTTTCCTGCGTAGGATTATCCAATGTTGGATTTTCCAACGTAGGTAAATCCAATGCAGGCGGCGTCTGCGGCTGTTCATAGATCACATAGTCCGCGCCCCGCAGCCGTCCCCGTTCGTCACGCTCCCGCGAACGGACGATGTACCCCGCCTGCTCCAATTCCCGGATAGCCTGCCGGATGGCGTCGATCTTTTCCCGGTTGATAAGGGCCAGGCCCTTTAACGTATAGTCCCAATCTTCCGGGAGTGACAACATTTGCGACAGCAGGCCCTTGGCTTTCAGGGTCAGGTCTTTGTTCCGCAGGTGATGGTTCGACATCACCGTGTACCCTTTGTTCCTCTCCACGCGGAATACTGGCATGGTTCTCCGCTCCTTTCGGTGTCTGGACATGAAAAAACGCCGCAGACTTTTTCAAAATCTGCGGCGTTCGCCGGGGCGCAGAAACGGGCGGTGTCTTGCCGACATCGCCCGCTTTCTGTGCTGTTGTTCACTTGTTTGCGCCGCCCCGTTTTCCGCTGCCCTTAAAAAACATTGATTTTACTGGGTTTTCTCATGTTTTCTTATGACACCACGGCAAACAGGACGGCCATTTTTTGAAGCGGCTGACTCAGCGCCGCCGGTTGCCCAGAAAGCGCAGCAGGTACAGGAACAGGTTGATAAAATCCAAATAAAGCTGGAGGGCGGAGAAGATGGAGGCCTTGGCCAGCATCTCGGGGGAAGCGGAGTAGTAGTGGTAGAAGGCCCGGATCTTCTGAGTGTCGTAGGCGGTCCAGCCCAGGAAAATGGCAATTCCCACCAGGCAGATCACGTGGTCGAAGGCGTTCAGACCGGGGATAAACATGGAAAGCAGGCCAAAGACAATCAGGAAAATGGTGCCGGAGAACAAAATGGTCCGAATGTTGGACAGGTCCCGCTTGGTGAGAAATCCGTAGGCCGCCAGCGCACCGAAGTACAGCCCGGTGGCCCCAAAGCTCAGCACCAGACTGGACACATCGTAGGCCAGCAGGATGGTGGACATGGACAGTCCGAACAGCGCGGAGAAGGCCACAAACATGGCGATGGCCGTCCCTACCTGCATCCGCTCGATCCGGCGGCCCATGGTAAAGGCCAGCACCAGCGTGGCGATCATCGCCCCCAGATGGACGATCTGGAACATACCGCTGTAAATCAGGTAGAGGGTCAAATTGCTGACCCAGCAGCCCAATGCCACCCCAAAGGTGACCAGCAGGCCCAGCAGCATCCACAGGAAGGTCTTGGCTGTGTACTGCCCTAGCGTGTCCCCTTGGTTGGAGGCATAGCCGCGGTCAAATTCATAGGGATCAAAACTCATAAAAAGCACTCCTTTCAGGCTGAACCGTTTTTAATGATATCCTGCCCAGCTTGGATTATTTTTATTATACTGCAGCCCGGAGAAAAAATCAACTGTTTTCAATTGGCGGCCGCCGCGGTCCTGTGTCATCCAAATACCACGTCATAAAAATCGTTCTCTACAATGAGATATGTGGAGTCCAGCTTGTAGCCCACCAGCTTCTTCATGGCGGAGACGTAGCTGTCCTGCTCCTCAGCGGTCATGGCGACCCCTTCCGCCGGGCTAAACTCGCCGGTGAAGCGGTTGTAGAAGCCCCGGTCGCTCTTCCAGCACCGGGAGGTGAACACCACCAGCCCTTCGCTGTCCGACAGGATATCGCTGCCTGCCAGCATTCGGGAGTCGTACTCCAGCCCCAGCAGGTTGGACACGGTGGGCAGGATATCCACCTGACAGCACACCTTATCCACCTCCACCGGCTCCTCCATGGAGGCCGACCAGAGAATGAGGGAGTTTTTGTACACGTCGAAATCGATGCTGCCCTCCCGCAGACGCTCCAGGTCGTCAGAGCTGCCGAACTTCTTCCCCGCCAGCTCCTCCAGGGTGTCCACATTGAAGTAGGGAATGTGGTCGCCGGTGGCCACAATGAGGGTCTGATCCAGCTTGCCTGCCGCCTCCAGCTTATCCAGCAGCAGCTTCAGGGCCCGGTCCACCTCCATGCAAGTGGCGATATAGTTCTGGGTGGTCTCGCTGTACTGAGTCAGGGCCCGGACTGTCTCCCGGTAGGGGGCCACGGCCCGGTTGTCGGAGTAGGGCATATGTCCGCTGATGGTCAGGTAGTAAACGTGGAACGGCTTGTCGCTGTTGATATAGTCGTCAATGCTTTTCTCCACCATCACCGTGTCCTTCTGGGGCCAGAGCAGCTTGCCGCTGTCGTTGACGTCCAGGCCCTCGAAGCCCGCGCCGAACTGGTGCCAGTCGTAGCCCAGATTGGTGTGGGAGGCCAGGCGCCCGTACATATCCCCGTTGGGGTGGTAGCCCGTCACCAGATAGCCCTGGCGCAGCAGCTGCTGCGCCAGAGAGAAGTAGACATTGGTCTTCTTCTCGCCGGTGCGGGTCATGGTGGCGGTGCCGCCGTTCCGGGGGTACAGCCCCAGCAGGGTCTGGCACTCGCCGTTGGAGGTGCTGGTGAAGTGGAGGGCGGTGTAGTAGTTGTGGAAGACAAAGCCCTCATGGGTCAGCTTGTAGAGGGTCGGGGTGAGCTCTGGGTCGATGGCGTAGCCGGAGAAGCCCTCCAGCACCAGCTGAATCACGTTGTAGCCCTCAAACATGCCGGTATACTCGTTCTTTCGGGTTGGGGTCACGCTGTTGAAGTATTCCGCCAGCCACTTGATATCCTTGTTGCTGGTACTCTCGGCCAGGGCGGCCAGATCCACATCCATCACATTGGGGGAGGTGTCCACCACCGGCTGGGGGTCCGCCGCCTGGGAGGCATCCCCGATGGAGCTGGCGTCCCCCGTGCCGCCGGAGGAGGCCTCGCCGCCGTTGAGGGCGCCCAGGCCGCTGAAGTCGGCGTCCAGGTTGTTCGCCGGCGGGAAGATCATGTGCTTGGCATCCAGCCGGAGCATGGTGGCCAGCCCCAGCTGCTCCACCTGGTCGTCTCCGTTGCTGTTCATATGATAGAGCCGCCCGGGGGTCAGGTCCCCCTTCCAGGGCAGGCGGAGGACCCCCAGCCCCACAATGTGGAACACCACGCAGCCCCCCAGCACCAGCCCGGCAAAGCGGATGTCCAGCCGGTCAAAGCACAGCAGCTGGTCCCCCAGGAGACACAGCAAAATGGCGGGCAGCAGGATCACCAGCAGGATAGGGATGGAGTGGAGGACCGTGGAGATAATCACCTCGGAGTAGTCGGTGAGCTTGTTGCCCGCCGCCATTTTCAGGGCACTGATGCCGTAGTAGGACTGGAGGATGGTTTTGGCCACCAGCTCGGCCCCGAAGATGACGCTGACCAGCACCGCCAGCACCTTGGCCGCAATGCTGTTGACACCCCGTCTCCAGGGCAGTGCCAGCGCAGACAGAAACAGGCCCCCTGCCAGGGAGAACAGCAGATAGACCGGGACATAGGCCAGGGAGTTTTTCATATGGATATGAAGCACCAGCTCCAGATAGAACAGCAGCGCCGGGAAGAGCACCACCCGGCCCATGGTCTGGAACAGCGCCTCATCTCCCCTGCGCCGGGAATATCCCCGCTTTCCTTTATAACCCATTGGAATCGACCTCCAAATCAAAGTACCTTTTCCTACCTTACTTTACTCACTTGCTCCCCGGCAGTCAAGGGATATTTTTTTAAGTTTTCTTAAATTCTTCCAGCGGCAAAAAGGCAGACGCCTTTCGACAGCATCTGCCCTTTTTTGAATATCTTTTGTGCAGCTTACAGGCTCAGAGAGGGGGCGGAATAGGTCCGGCCGGCCATTTCGCTGTTGAGCATGTACAGGCTCTTGGCATCGTCCCCGAAGAGCTTCATCTTCTTCACCATGTCCTCGGCGTTCTTCTCCTCCTCGCCCTGCTCCTTGACAAACCAGTCCAGAAACTGCATGGATCGGAAGTCCCGCACATTGTACGCCGCGTCATAGATGGCGTGGATCAGGCCGGTGACATACCGCTCGTGCTCCAGGCCCAGCTCCAGCACCTGAAGTCTGTCCTTCAGCTCCTTGTCGGGCTTAGCGATGGCCTTCAGCTCCACCTTCTCCCCGTTGTTCTGAAGGTACTGCATCATCAGCAGGGCGTGGTCCCGCTCCTCCTGGGCCTGGATCTTATACCAGTTGGCAAAGCCGTCCAGCCCGACATCCTCATAGAAAATGGAGAAGTCCAGGTAAAGATATGCGGAGTAGAGCTCCTTATTCACCTGGTCGTTCAGCAGTTCACTGACCTTTTTATCCAGCATTGGAATGCACCTCTATCTATGTAATTTCCCGTCACCGGGCACAGTCTATCTTAGCACGAATCTCCCGCCTCCGCAAGAGCAGAAATATCCTGTCTGCGGAAAACAGGAGCGGTACCGCTCTTCCGGCGCCGCTCCTGTCCGTCTCAATTCTATCCGCCGGGGGCTGCCCGGCTGTGACCCGCGGTCCATTCTGCGGGCAGATTCAGGTTTTGGGCTTGGGCTTACAGATCAGGGCCACCAGGAACCCGAAGAAAATGGCGGCTGTAATGCCCCCCGCCGCCGCGGTAGAGCCGCCGGTGAGGGCCCCGATGAGCCCGTCCTGGCCCACCGCCTTTTTCACTCCCTTGGCCAACAGGTGGCCGAAGCCAGTGAGGGGGACGGTGGCCCCCGCGCCCCCCCAGTCCACCAGGTACTGGTAAACTCCAACGCCGCTGAGGATCACCCCGGCGGTGACGTAGGCGACCAGAATCTTGGCCGGGGTGAGAGGGGTCTTGTCAATGAGAATCTGTCCAATAACGCACAAAGCGCCGCCGCAGAGAAAGGCTTTTAAATAATCCATAAAATCACCCTATTTTGATGTGGAAATGGCAATGGCGTGGCAGATCCCGGGGATGCTCTCCCCCTGGAACGCGGAGGTGGGAGAGTGGAGGGCCCCGGTGGGACAGAAGAGGATATTTTTCCATTTGCCCGCCTTCATGTTGTTGAGAATGTGCCCAGTAAGCACCGAAGCGCAGCACCCGCAGCCGGAACCGCCGCAGTGGACGTCCTGGTTCTGGATATCAAAGAGCATCACCCCGCAGTCGGCGTGGTTGTGCAGGTTGACGCCGTCCTTGCGCAGCAGCTCAAGGAGCAGCTCACTGCCCAGCAGCCCCAGGTCGCCGGTGACGATCAGATCGTAGCTGTTGGGGGAGCGGCCCGTGTCGGCAAAGTGGGCGGTAATGGTGGCATGGGCCGCCGGGGCCATAGCCGCCCCCATGTTGTTGGTGTCGGTGACCCCCTTGTCCACAATTTTGCCTACCGTGACGTGGGTGATATAGGGACCTGGACCCTCCCGCGCCAGCACCGCCGCCCCAGCCGCCGTGGCGGTCCACTGGGCGGTGGGGGTACGCTGGCCGCCGTACTCCAGGGGGGTGCGGTACTGCCGCTCCGCCGAGCAGAAGTGGGAGGAGGCCGTCACCGCCGCCCACTCCCCAAAGCCTCCATCCAGCGTCATAGAGGCCAGAGCCAGCCCCTCTCCCATGGTGGAGCAGGCCCCATACAGACCGAAAAAGGGGATGTCCTGTCCCCGGGCGGCAAAGGAGGAGCTGATACACTGGTTCAGCAGGTCCCCGGCAAAGAGCCAGTCCAGCGACGAGGCCGCCTGCCCCGCCTTGTTCAGCGCCAGCCCCAGGGCCTGCTTCTGCATGGCGCTCTCCGACTTCTCCCAGGTAGATTCGCCAAAGGTGTCGTCCCCATCAATATAGTCAAAGGTATCTGCCAGGGGACCCTCCCCCTCCTTTTTGCCCGCCACGTTGGCCCAGCCGGCAAAGGAGGGGGGATTGGCCAGCGCCGCCGTCTGGGTCCCGATTTTTTTGGTTGTCATGTGTTCACTTCCCGTCTTGGAGATTATGGCTAGTTTTCCGCCGGACGGGGAAAATATGTTTGACGTAGAGGATTATTTTTCGTATAATGGGGCTATCCCAACAAAAGGAGACCTGCCTATGGACCATGAAGTCTGCCTGGAGGCCCAGGTAGAGACGCCTCTGGTGGTAGAGGCACAGATCACCCGCTCCGTTCTGGCCGCCCTGGAGGCGGAGGACGTGGGCGTCCCCTGTATGGTGGGGGTATGCGTCACCAACGATGAGGGCATTCACCAGACCAACCTGGAGACACGGGGGGTTGACCGGCCCACCGATGTGCTGTCCTTCCCCATGTTTGAGCTGTCCCCCGGGGAGAAGCCCCGGGCGGCCTGGGCGGAGCCCGACACCCACAAGGTGTATCTGGGTGACATGATGATCTCCCTGGAGCGGGCCCGGGCCCAGGCGGAGGAGTTCGGCCACAGCCCGGAGCGGGAGGTGTGCTATCTGGCCGTCCACTCGGTGCTCCACCTGCTGGGCTACGACCACCTGGACGAGGGCCCCATGAAGGCCCAGATGCGGGCGCGTGAGGAGGCCATCCTGGGCAAGCTGGGCATAACGCGGGGAGCGCCGGATGAGGTCTAGGGCTACGTGCCTGCTGTTGTGTACCCTCCTGCTGGCCGGCTGCCAGGCGGCCCCCTCCGCCCTGCCGGCCAAGACCGCCCAGGAGCTGCTGGCGGAACAGCCCATCGACGACACCCACGACGCCTTCCTGGTGGACACCGGCGGGCAGCTGGGTACTCTGCTGGTGACTCCGGAGCTGGGAACGGAGCGGGAGGGGCGGGAAGTTTCCATGCGCCTGTCCGTCTGGAATCCGGCGGACATGAGCCAGCCCATCCAAACCCAGGACTGGACAACCGTGAGCTTCGGAGTCCATGAGATTGTGGACGTAAATTTTGACGGCTACTCGGATTTCACCTATCTGTATACCCAGGGCGTCCAGGTGGGGGTCTACCACTGTATGGTCTGGGACGAAGAACAGGGCCTGTTTACCGAGGTGCCAGCCTATTTCCAGATCCCCTCCCCCCATTTGGATGCGGAGACGGAGACCATCTCCGGCTGGAGCCGTTCCAGCGGCGCCGGCGACGGCTGGACTCCAATCTACCGGTGGATTGGCGGCGAGCTGGTCTGTGTACGGCAGATTGAGACGTTTCTCAAGGAGCGGAGCGATCCAAATACGCCCTTTGTGCTCACTGTGGAGGACCGGGTAGACGGGCAATTGACAGAGGTATACCGCGCTGAATTTCCCACGGGTTCCAGCGCGTATTTGACGGAACAGTTAAAGTGGGAAGACTTGGACTACCATGGAGCGCCCACTGAACATGAAACAAGAAAGGAGAAATCACCATGAAAAAAATCAAGCTGATCCCTGTGGAGGTTGAGGACGAATTTGACGACTACGAGGAGGAGGCCACCGGGAGGGAGTGGAACTTTGAGTTTGACCTGACCCCCTACCTCACCACCTGCGCCATCGCCTGTGGGATGCTGTTTGCCATCCGCTTTGTGGAGAAGCATTTTTTGAAGCCGTAATCACTGGACCTTGGAGCAAAACAGCAGAAGGGGCACGGCGGACAAGAGGGGCCGCCGGGTACGCCTTTTGGTCCTGACAGCAGTCCTTGCCGCGGCGGCGGCGTGGGCTTACTGCACCTTTTTTCGTGTTCAAAACGTGTTTGACCAGATGTATTACAGCCGTGTTCATTCCGACTTCGTATGGTCCATGCTCAAAAACCCACGGTATCTGTTTGAGGACATTCCCCAGCTGCAAACCCCCGCCCGAGACGCCGACCGCGGTTCCATTTGGATGGGGAACAGTGTATATGAGCACTACGACAGCCGTTTTCTAGAGGAGGGGCACAAAATCATCCTCGACTTTAATATGTCCAACCGCATTCTGTATATTGATTATCTGATTACGGTCGATGGAGCGCAGGAGTGGTACGAGTATGTCTACCGCGTGGACGACAGAACGCTGACCTACCAGACGTCAAACCCCGAGAATACGGAAATGAAAAATTTCCTCTCTGAGCGGGTCTTATCCGATTGGTTTGCTGCAAATCGGAAAAAAACACGCTTCTCCCCCCAAAACTGGGGGCATTATACCTTGATTGACGCAAGCTGAACAGTCCGGGCAACTGCTCACCCCCGGAAAGAAAGTGAGGATCACCTAATGATTCAAAAATCAGGCATTATTACCATCTGCGGCCGCCCCAATGTGGGCAAGTCCACCCTGACCAACGCCTTTGTGGGGGAGAAGGTGGCCATTGTCACCAACAAGCCCCAGACCACCCGAAACCGCATCTGCGGCATCAAAAACCGTGGGGAGTGCCAATTTGTCTTTGTGGACACCCCCGGCCTCCACCGGGCCCGAACCCGCCTGGGGGACTACATGGTCCATGTGGTGAAGGAGTCGGTGGCCGATGTGGACGCGGTGCTCCTGTTGGTGGAGCCCATCCCCAACGTGGGGGAGCCGGAACAGCAGCTGATTGCCCGCATCAAGACCCTGGGCTGTCCGGCGGTGCTGGCTATCAACAAGGCGGATACCCTGGAGCACAAGGAAAAGCTGCTGGAGGTCATCCAGGTCTACAGCGCCGCCCACAGCTTCGACGAGGTGGTCCCCATCTCCGCCAAAACCGGTCAGGGGGTTAAGGAACTGCTGGACGTACTGGAGGGCTACCTCCCCGAGGGCCCCCAGCTCTTCCCCGAGGAGATGACCTCTGACCAGCCCGAGCGGCAGATGATGGCAGAAATCATGCGGGAAAAGCTGCTCCTGCTGCTGGACAAGGAGATCCCCCACGGCACCGCAGTGGAGATCACCCGTTTTGCGGAGCGGGACGACGAGCTGGTCGAGGTGGAGGCCACCATCTACTGCGAGAAGAACAGTCACAAGGGTATTATCATCGGCAAAGGGGGCGCTATGCTGAAAAAGGCATCCACCCTTGCCCGGCAGGACATGGAAAAATTCATGGGGACCAAGGTGTTCCTCAAAACCTGGGTCAAGGTGAAGGAGAACTGGCGAGACAACCCGGCGGCCATTCAGAACTTTGGCTACCGAAAGGAGTAGTATGGATTTTTCAAAGGAGGAGCTCACCGAGGCAAAACGACAGATCGACTCCACCCTGCACAAGCTGCGGGCGGCAATCCGCACCCTGCGGGCCAAGGAGAGGCCGGAGCGGTATCGAGCCCAGATCACGTTGGCAGAACGCAGAGTGAAGGCCTTTGAGCTGGCGGGCGCTCTCATTGACAGGGAGCTGGACCATCGGGCAGACTAAAAATTCCCGCTCATAGTTCCCGGTGAAAACAGCCAGCCTAATCCCAGAAAGAAAGGGAGGGCTGCGCTGTGGAAGAGCGGGGACTTTGGAGATTGTTTTTTGCCACCGGCCTGCCGGAGGTCTATCTGGCTGTCGCGGGCCAGCGTCTGGAGGAGAACGCCCGCTGGAAGGAGCTGGCCAGAACGGCGTTCCGGCCCAGAATAGAGAAGCTGTAGAACAAGGGGGACGCCGGCCCCGCCTGAGCCTTGGGCGGGGTGTCCTCCTGCGCCCCTGTACATTTAGGAGTGTGGCCATGCACATCACCACAAACGCACTGGTCCTGCGGGCGGTGGACTACAAGGAGTCGGACAAAATCCTGACCCTATTAACCCAGGAGCAGGGAGTACTCACCGCATCCGCCCGGGGATGCCGGAAAAAAGGGAGCGCCATCGCCGCCGGCTGTCAACTGCTTGCCTGGTCGGAGATGGTGCTCTACGACTATCAGGGCCGCTGGTCGGTGAAGGAGGCGGCAACTCAGCGGCTGTTTCAGGGGCTGAGGACCGACCTGGAACGGCTGGCCCTGGGCTGTTACTTTGCCGAGGCGGCAGAGCTGCTGGCGGTGGAGGGTCTGCCCAGTCCGGAGCTGCTGTCTCTGACGCTGAACAGCCTCCACGCCCTGGACAAAATGACAGACAAACCCCTGCCCCTAGTCAAGGCGGCCTTTGAGTGGAAGGCGCTGGCGCTGGCGGGCTATGAGCCGCTGATTGACGGCTGCGCAGTATGCGGGGTCACCCCCCCGGAGGCCCCCCGCTTTCACCTGCGGGAGGGAGTTCTCCACTGCGCCCGGTGCAAGACCGAGGTAGGCGAGGGCATCTCTATGCCCCTCTCCCTCCAGGCCCTGTCCGCCCTGGACTACATCCTCCACGGAGACCCCAAAAGGCTCTTCTCCTTCCGCCTGGAGGGGGAAGAGCTCCAACAGCTGTCGGACACCGCCGAGGCCTACCTCCACACCCAGCTGGAGCGGGGCTTTTCCACCCTGGACTACTACAAGAGTCTGAACCCGGGACCATAGATCATTTCAGCGGCAGATCCCAGGGCAGGCAGTAAGGGCTGTCAGGGCGGGTCCACAGCGCCTTGTGGACGGCCCGGCGGCGGTCCGCACCCACGGAGGGGTCCTCCATCCATTGCAGGCAGCGCTCCAGAAAGCTCTCGCTCATCTCCTGCCAGCCGGAGAAGGTAGTTTGAATCAATCTGCCCACCTGGCAGGAGCGCTGGACCATCTCCCTTCTGCTGATCCAGCCCAGACGAAAGGCAATGGCAAGCAGCTGGGTGCAGCGGCACAGCTCCCAAGCCTGATCCGCCTTGGTGCGGCACTTCCGAAATCCGGGACCCACGCTCATGTACTCCACCGTCTCCAGCAGGTCCTCCTTGCTGTAGATCCCCCAGGGACTGTCCAGCATATCCAGAAAGTACTGCCGCTGCTCCCCGCTGTGATAGGGCCCCCGGCGTCCGCCCAGAAGGATGGGGGCTGTTTCATAATTGGGCTCCAGAAGGCTGTGGCCGGGGTCATATTCATAGTTATACAGCGCCCAGTTGGCGTAAGTGCCGAAAATCCACCTCTCCACGCTGTTCCTGGGCTTCAAATCCTGGTCGCGCCTGTGCAGCGTCTGCCGGAGGACGAAGGCCAGGACCGCCAGCAGGAGCACCAGCCCGGGAAGGCCGGTCCGGACAGCGGCGGCCAGGGCAATCCCCAGGAGCAGGGCATACAGGTACATCATAACAATCTCTCCTTTGGTATAGAGTAAAAAGAAGAAGCCCCCCGGCGTCACCGGAGGGCTTATCAAAGGTGCTTACTGCTGGGCCTCGACCTGGCCGAAGGAACGGCCGTTATAGGTCAGGCAATTCTTGCACATACGGTGAGGCAGCCGGTAAGCCCCGCACTTGGGGCAAGTCACGATACCGGGAGTTTTCAGCTTCCAATGGGAGCTGCGCCGCTTATCGCGCCGGGCCTTGGATACTTTTCCCTTGGGGACCGCCATGGGTGACACCTCCTTCGGCTGTGCCGGTCAGGGCACATTGAGTACTCACTCAGCTTCCTTATCCAACAGCTGCGCAAGGGCCGCCAGTCTTGGATCGACATCAGGTCTGCACCCGCAGGGGCCGGGGTTCAAGTCGGCTCCACACTTGGCACACAGCCCTTTGCAGTCGTCTGAGCAAAGGTTTTTGGTATCCATTGCAAGGATGAAGGCAGTCGTAACTGCACCGTCCAGGTCCAGCTCAGTGCCGTCCAGCAGGAGGATGTCATCGTTTTCCTCGTCCTCCAGCTCCTGGGCCACCAGGTTGTCCAGAACTACCACCTTTTCCCGGGAAAATTCCTTCCCACAGCGGTCGCAGACCAGATCCAGCACAGAACAGGCCGTCCCCTCCAGCACCAGAGCGCCGGCATGGTTAGTCACGCAGCCCTCCACCTGAACAGGACGGACAATGGGCCTGTTCCCATAGAACTCCTCCTGGGACAGGTCCAACTGAAACTGGAACGCCTTCTTTGCGTCCGGTACGTGGATGATATCTCGCAGCTCCAGACGCATAGCGCTCCTCCCCGGGGGTACGCTCCCCCATACTCGCAGAATGGTACGCAGGATATTATAAAGAATTTTTCCCAAAATGTCAAATACTTTTCGGAAATTTCTCCACGAAATTTATTGACACGGGGACGGGAATATGGTGAAATATTCTTGGTGATCCCCGGCGCCGTCTTTCGGCGGAGACTTATCTTCCCAATCCCCTCCGCGCCGGGGAACAGAAAGGGCCGCTATGAAAGAATTTACCATTGGAAAAAATGACGCCGGACAGCGCCTGGACCGCTGGCTGGCCAAGACTATGCCCCTCCTCCCCGCCCCGCTGGCCCAGAAGTATATCCGTCTGAAGCGGGTCAAGGTGAATGGAAAGGGCAGCAAGCGGGATGTACGTCTGGTGGCGGGGGATGTGCTCCATCTGTACATCAATGATGAGTTTTTTGACAGGCCAACTCCGGAAAATGCTTTTCTCTCCCTCTACCAGCCCAAGCTGAACATACTCTACGAGGACGAGCACATTATGCTCCTGGACAAGCGGCCCGGCCTGGTGGTCCACCCCGACGAAAACGAGCGGGTGAATACCCTGCTGACCCACATCCAGGCCTACCTCTATCGGAAAAAGGAGTGGTCCCCCTACCGTGAGAACTCCTTTGCCCCCGCCCTGTGCAACCGCATCGACCGGAACACCGGGGGCATCGTCATTGCCGCCAAAACCGCCGAGGGTCTGCGGATCATGAACCAGAAAATTAAGGACCGGGAACTGACCAAGCTCTACCTGTGCGTGGTCCAGGGGAAAATGGTCCCCCCTGCGGGCAAGTTGGAGGGCTACCTCTTTAAGGACGAGAAGAAAAAGCAGGTCTACGTCCGGAAGCGGCCTGAGCTGGGAGCCAAGTCTGCCGTAACCCTCTACAGGACCCTGGCGGTAAGAAACGGCCTGTCTCTGGTAGAGTGTGATCTGATTACCGGACGGACCCACCAGATCCGTGCCCAGTTCGCCGCCGCCGGCAATCCCCTCCTGGGAGACGGTAAATACGGAAGTGAACGGGAGAACCGCAAGTATGGCCGCCACGGTCAGGCGCTGTACTCCTACAAGCTCACCTTCCGCTTTACAACCCCCGCCGGACCGCTGGAGCACCTCAGCGGAAAAACATTCCAGGTGGAGCACGTGGATTTTGTGGAAGAATTTTTTCCGGCTATTGAGCAAAAGGACTGAACTATGGTAGGATAGAGACACAATGTTACAAAGGAGGCTATCTGCGAATGAAACAGGACATGATTGTAGTACTGGACCTGGGCAGTGAGGAAAACCCTAAAATTGCCCGGGAGATCCGCGCGCTGGGGGTCTACTCCGAAATCCACCCCCACGACATTACACTGGCCCAGCTGAAGGCCCTGCCCAACGTAAAGGGCATCATCCTCAACGGCGGCCCCAACCATGTGGTGGACGGGGTTGAGATTGATGTGGCGCAGGAGATTTACGACTGTGATATCCCCGCCCTCCTGGTGGACCACCGGGGAGACGCCCCCTGGCCCGCCGGCGACGCCCAGCGGAAAACCGCCCTGGAGAACTTCGTCTTCTCCATCTGCGGCGCCGAGGCCAACTGGAATATGGACAACTTCATCGCCGACCAGGTGGAGCTTATCCGCCGCCAGGTGGGGGACAAAAAAGTGCTGCTCGCCCTCTCCGGCGGCGTGGACTCCTCTGTGGTGGCCGCCCTGCTCATTAAGGCCATCGGCAAACAGCTCACCTGCGTCCACGTGAACCACGGCCTGCTGCGCAAGGGCGAGCCTGAGCAGGTGGTGAAGGTCTTCCGGGATGAGATGGATGCCAACCTGGTCTATGTGGACGCCGTGGATCGCTTCCTGGACAAGCTGGCCGGTGTGGCCGACCCGGAACAGAAGCGAAAGATCATCGGCGCTGAATTTATCCGGGTGTTTGAGGAGGAGGCCCGCAAGCTGGACGGCATCAAATTCCTGGGCCAGGGCACCATCTACCCCGACATCATCGAGAGTGGTACCAAGACCGTCAAGGCCGTCAAGAGCCACCATAATGTGGGCGGCCTGCCCGAGGATTTGGACTTTGAGCTGGTGGAGCCGCTGAAGATGCTCTTTAAGGATGAGGTCCGCGCCTGCGGCAAAGCTCTGGGTCTGCCCGACAGCATGGTGTACCGCCAGCCCTTCCCCGGCCCCGGCCTGGGGGTGCGCTGCCTGGGGGCCATAACCCGGGACCGCCTGGAGGCCGTCCGGGAGTCGGACGCCATTTTGAGAGAGGAGTTCGCCAAAAATGGCCTGGAGGGCAAAGTCTGGCAGTACTTTACCGCTATCCCCGACCTGAAATCGGTGGGCGTCCGGGACAACCGGCGTACCGACGAGTGGTGCGTGATTATCCGCGCTGTCAACACCGTGGACGCCATGACCGCCACCGTGGAGAACGTGCCCTTCGACCTGCTCCAGCACATTACCGCCCGCATTACCAGCGAGGTCAAGGGAGTCAACCGGGTTCTCTTCGATCTGACCCCTAAGCCCACCGGGACCATCGAGTGGGAGTGAATTTTCAGCTCTTGAACCCGTTGCGGCACAACGGATAGACGGTTTTGTACCCCTCCCTTGATAACAATTTGATAACGCTTCCCATAGGCCGTATCACTCTGTATCTCCGGTGGATTGCAGGTGAAAAGTGCTCCTTTGCGGCTTGTGGATTACAAAATCCATATTAAAAAGCCCTTACCGATGGAAACGTTGGTAAGGGCTTTTTACTGTAATACCGTTGGACACATTGTCCCGGTCCGCTTGGTCAAAGTAGGTTTCCATAGCGTGGCTCAGGGTATCAAAGGCTTTGGACATGACCTTCGCAAAGGGAACAGACATGGTATCGTCCGGGTCCAGCACAGCAAAGCGGGGGGGCGGCGGCAAAAATGCCGGTTTTAATTTTCTTTTCCCCATGGGTTATCACCGCGCCGCCGTTCATCTCGGCCCCGGTGCCAGAGGCGGTGACCACCGCTCCCATGGGGATGGGCGGCAAGTTGAGGATTAGCCTCAACCCGCCCGCTGCATGGAAGAAGTTGAGCTACACTCTGCTGTGGAGGGGACAAAAACTGAATGTGACCGTCACACCTAGCAAAAGGGTTTTGAACCCTTTTTTCCTTCGGCGGTGGCTATCACAAAACGGATTCCCTTGTCACTGGAAAATTCTACACCGAAAATAACACCTGTGTCCTCTGAAAATGCTTCTTCAGTCAATGGATTTACAAGTTGTTCAATTAGGTCTAAATGATACAAATCATCGCCTGCAATAATCAAAAGAACGGTAAGCAGTAGCACACGGTTTGGCGCTGGCCTCATCTTCTTCACCGCTCTTTTTACCATTGCTATCGCTTCTTCCGCAGATGCGGCAAGAGGGCTTTCATAGAGGAACACGGCCTCGCCGCATTTCAATTGCAGTATGTCTGATTCGTCCACATAGATGGGACCGGATTGTTCCAGTATCCTGAGCGCATGAAGCAGATATTCATAATCTTTTTCCTTGCTCATGTTGATCCGGCGTTTTCTCGGACGCTCTCTAAAAAGCGATTTCAACTGTTTCCACATAATTCCAATCAATCCTCTCCGGTGGATTTTTTAGCTGCCGGTAAGCTCTCCACATCATGTCCGCAACCAGTTGGGGGCGCACCCCGCCCGTTGAACCGCCAAACATGGGAATAACGATACTTTCGATATTGTGCTCCGCTGCACACATTAGAGTCGCTCGCATACATTGATAGATGACCCGCGGGTCTAAAACCCGCTGAGGTGTGCGCATGGTGGGCGTATGGATCAGCGACTGGCCGTCTTTTCCTGCGTCAATCAAAAAGCTGGTCCCCACCGGCTGTTCACCGTAAAAATGATGGATGATATGCTGCTGTACTCGCTCTTGCAGCTGGTCCCCAAACCACTCGGTAATCGCCAGGTCATACCCGCCGTCCATCAGTCCGAAAGCATTGGCTGGAGATACCACACACTGCACCTGACACGTCTTCATAAAATGCTGGAAATCATCGCAAACAATTTCCACCCCCGGCGTGGAATCAAAATACAACTCCAGCAATTTGCATTTTCGCAAATCACGTTCCAGCAGGCAAATCTTTGACGGAATCGGGCCGCCTGGGATGGGATACAGCTGTTTGAGAAACAGGGGAATATACTCCATTCCCAATACTGTAAGAAGTCCCTGCCGCTTGCGGTCCATCAACAGATCGGACAATAGCCGTTCCGTTTCCGGTTTTCCGCCGATGCTCTGGACTTCCGACAGCGTGAAATACGGAACCGTACGCATACGCGCCAGGAACGCGCCGTTGTCATCTTTCCGGATGTCCTGTATGATCGCCATCATAAAATCGCTGGCGCTTTGGAAGTTGTCCATTTGCTGTTCCCGCTCCAGCCGGGTTCCACCCACCAGCAAGGTCAGGCAATCAATGGTAATACGCCGCATAGAAACGCCTCCACATTTCGGGTTTTCCGCTGATCTGTTCCAAGTATAGCACACTCCCCTGTACCAAAATAGGTACAGGGGAGTGATTGCTATTTGTGCTGGGGACTGGTAGAATAGGCTATCAGGAAAACGGAGGTATTTTCATGGTCAATCTTCACATCTTTCACAGTATTTCCGCGCAGGAGTTACTGGCAGGAAACAATATCCCCTTGGAGGCCAGCGGCCTGGGCGTATATTTTCACGTCTATCAAGATGCGGAGCGGCCCTTTTATATCGGCATTTCTGACGATATGGCGGACAGGAACCGGAATCACCTGGTCAATTACCGAGAAAAGAACTATTGGATGGTCAAGAATCCCCACCGACTGACCGATCTACGCTGTTTCGTGGATGACGATTTTTATTCCACTTATGACTTTTACGCACCTGGGAGAGACGCGGTGTGCGGGGAGTGGGACCAAGCCGTGGAGTGCCTATTCAGCCATATGACCATCCTGTTCGGCAAAGTCACTCTGCTAAGGGATGGGACCCCGATAAAACAGTCCTCAGAAGAGGCCCGCCGTACGGTGGAACAGGTAGAACGGCAGCTGCAAGACAATATGGTCCTGCGGCTCAGCCTTGACCCCAGCTGGATTGGCCGAACCGGAAGCAACCGGGGCGGAGGATTGGATGATGTGGCCCACCGGCTTTCCTTGACTTATGCGGACAATATCTCTGTGCGGCTGGATGAAAGGATTTTGCTGTGAACCTTCCGCCCTTCCGCGTCTATTCAGATTCTTTCTGAATACACCGACGGAGACCATGCCCTGGCTATGGAGGAGTTACTACGCCTGTTGCGGACAGAATATGGTCTGCGATGCGACCACTGGGCGGTATATGCCGCCTTGGACAAACTTCGGGCCGTCGGGTGTCTCATTCCGGAGTACCAGGACGACGGCGAGGGCTACCGTCTGCTGTCCCGTTCTCTGGAGCTATCTAAAGATCTGTCTGCTGTTTTCCTGCAAATACATAAGCGTCTTTGCCAGCTCTTTGAGGTTGAAAATCTTGCCCACCACTCAAAAATGTCAATCAGCAAATTGGGCTTGGATTGTGCCGCCGCTTTTGCTTTGGGAGCGACTGCCCACTGCCATCCTGTACCGTTATTAACATCAAAGACCTGTCCTACCACCTAAAGGAATGAAAAGAATTTATGCGCCAGAAACAGCAAATCGTAAACACACTATTTCAGCAAGGCCGGTGAAACCACGCCTTCATCGTGTCAAAAATCTTCACCAGCTCCTCCTCCTGAATGATGTAGGGGACCATGGAGTACATATATTTCAGGAAGGGGCGGCTGAATACGCCCCGTTCATAGGCAAATTGTTGAAATCCGTCCAGAACACTGCTGTCAATCACCTCCACACAGGTGCATCCACCCATAATGCGGACCTCTTGAATACACGGGTCGGAGAATCCCCCCATCTCCCGGCGGGAAATCTCCTCAATATGGCGGATCTTCTCCATATAATTCTCCCGCTCAAAAATCTCAATCCCCTTCAGCGCGACAGCACAGGCCAGGGCGTTGCCCATGAAGGTAGGGCCGTGCATCAGAGCCATACGGTCATCGTCACTGTAGAAGGCCTGGTAGACCTTGCGGTTGGCCACTGTGACCGCATGGCCGATGCAGCCCCCGGTCAACGCCTTGCCCAGCACCAAAATGTCGGGCAGAACCAGGTCGGCCACAAAGCGGTTTCCTGTACGGCCAAAGCCGGTGGCCACCTCGTCAAAGATCAGCAGTACGTCGTACTGGTCACACAGCTGCCGCGCCCGCTTCAAAAAGGAGATGTCATACATCCTCATGCCGCCCGCGCCCTGGAGCAGCGGCTCCACAATCAAGCAGTTCAGCTGGTCATGGCAGCGCTCAAAGACATCCTCCAGGGCGGACAGCTCTGTGGGAATGTGAACCACATCCCGCTTCTGTTCAAAGGCAAAGTGATAGTCCTCGTCATCCCCCACCTCCATAGCCCGGAAGGTATCGCCGTGGTAGGCGTGCTCCAGCGCCAGCACGGTGGGACGTCTGCGGCCCAAATTGGTGTTGTATTGCAGCGCCATTTTCAGGGCGACCTCCACCGCCACACTGCCCGAGTCGGAAAAGAAGCAGTAATCCAAATCGCCGGGCAGAAATTCCTCCAGCTTTTTCGCCAGTCTCTGCACCGGTTCGTGGGTCAGGCCGCCCAGCATAACGTGGCAGAAGCGGCCCGCCTGCTCCTGAATGGCAGCGGTCAGCTCCGGGTTCTTGTAGCCGTGGATGGTACACCACCAGGAGGAGACCGAGTCAATCAGCTTCTGGTCCTGGGTGTACAGGTATACGCCGTCTGCATCTACGATTTTGTAGGGCGGCCGCAGGGTTTTCATCTGCTGATAGGGATACCAGATCATATCCTTCTCTCCTTTATTCGTATAACGCACACAGCACGTCTGCGTCCATCTCCAGTTCGGCGTCTCCGTCCTTCACCCTTGCCAAAATAGGCAGGCCGGTCCTGAGCTGGCACATGGCAAGGTTGTCCTCCTCCATTCTGTCACCTGGGTGAAAGTGGTTGAATATCATACCTTTGACCGGCAGTCCCTGCGCCCTCATGTACTCCGCCGTCAACACCACGCTGTTGATAGTCCCCAGCCCCGCGCTGGCCACAATAACCGACGACAGGCCCAGCTCTTTTACAACATCCTCCAGCCATAGCTGGGTTTCGTCAAACCGGATGGGGCAGAGGATCCCGCCGCTGCCCTCCACGGTCACATAGTCATACCGGGCACACACCGCCCCATAGCCCCGCTTCACCACATCCAGAGAGACCGGATTGCCCTCTGCCCGGGCGGCCAGGTGGGGCGACCAGGCGTTTTCATAGACATAGGGGCACATCTCCTCCAGCGGTTGGGCAATGCCGGATACCTGCCGCACATACAGGGCGTCCCCAGGGATGAGGCTTCCGTCCTCCTGGCGGGCATTTCCGCTCATAGCCGCCTTATAGTAGCCCGGATTTCTCCCGGCCTGGGCCAGCTTTTTCACCATCAGGCCAGTAACATAGGTCTTTCCCACATCCGTCCCTGTTCCGGTGATAAACAGCGCACGTCCCATGTTACACATCTCCTTCCCTGTACGTCCGGGGCACTTCTCGCCCCAGCCCCTCAAGCATCTCCCTGTCACTGCGGATGGTGGCGCAGGCGGCGGTGGTCAGCATATTGCCGGTGATGGTGGCAGACGCTCCCGACTGAAAGGCAAACTCGCCGTCGCGAGTCAGCAGAGCCCGGCCCGCCGCCAGCCGAATATCGGCCTGGGGGTTGATATAGCGGAAGCAGGCCACGGTCCGCAGAATTTCCTCCTCCTTCAGCCTGGGCAGCTGCTCCATCGGTGTCCCCTTGATGGGCATCAGCACATTGATGGGAATGGAGCGGATACCCAGCTCAGCCAAGCTGACCGCCATGTCCAGACGATCCTCCCAGGTCTCCCCCATGCCGATGATACCCCCGGAACAGACGTAAAGCCCCTCCTCTTGGGCCCGCTTTATCATCTCAATCTTCTGGTCGTAGGTGTGGGTGGTGCAGATATTGGGAAAGTTCCGCCGGGAAGTCTCGATGTTGTGGTGATAGCGGGTCACACCGGCCCGGCGCAGCCGGCGCAGCTGCTCTGTATCCAAAAAACCCATGGAGGCGCATAGGCCGATTTGGCACTCCCGGCTCATCGTCTCATATGCGTGAATAGCCTGGTCAAATTCCGAGCCTGTCAGGGCGCGGCCCGACGTAACGATAGAAAACCGGGACACGCCTTCTTGCTCATTCAACCGGCACAGGTCCAGAATCTTCTCCTCAGGCAGGAAGTCGTACACCTCACAGCAGGTGGGGTTGTGCGCCGACTGGGCGCAGTATTTGCAGTCCTCCGGACAGCGGCCGCTGCGTCCATTTATTATGGAACACAGGTCCACCCGATTCCCGATGAAGTGGGCGCGAATGCGGTCGGCCCCCTGGCACAACTGCCGGAGATCCCAGGTGAGGAAACCAGACAGGTCGTCCTCTCTTATGATTCTCCTGCCATCGATGATTTCTCGGGCCAAGGTCAGTGGGTCCATATGTAGTCCTCCCTATATCAGTTTGCCGCTGTGCGGCTGGTCGAAAACTGCTCCAGCAGTTTTTCCATCAGCTTTGTCATCATTGGCGCTGTTACTGCGGTAAAGACCATACCGGGCGCCGCAAACAGAAGCAGCGCTCTCACGTCAGTCTGCAAAAGCAGTCCCAGCACCACCCGGCTGGCAACAGAGCCGCAGGGCCCGCTCACCGCCACAGCCGCCTTGCTGTTGGGAAAAAGGGCGACAACAGCCCCCGCCACCACCCGGTACACCATAGCGGTAATCACGTTGTAGATGTTCTGCATCCCCAGGCAGAGGCCCACAGCGCTGGCCGCAATGCCGATCAGGAGGTACCTGACAAATCCCCGGGTCTTGGCAATGGCCACCGCATAGGGCGCGGAGAGCTGAAATTCTGTCCCCGGAAGAAAGGATGGGAGCTTAAAAAGGCCCACCACGAACAAAACTGCGGCCATCATACCGTCGATAGCCAAATTTTTAACCCGCAAGCTGTCCTTCTGTTTCATGCCGCACCGTCCTTTACAACAACATTTTTTCCCGCAGTACGCCGGCAATGGCGTCTGCCGCGGCCTGAAGCTGCTCCCGGGTGTGGGTTGCCATCAGCGCCGCCCGCAGTCTGGCGCCCCCCTTTTCCACTGTGGGATACCGGATGGCGGAGAGGAAAAAACCCGCGTCAAACAGAGCTTGGGAGACCTCCATCGCCGTCTGCTCATCCCCGATGAGAATGGGGACAATGGCGGTCTCCGAGCAGGCATTTACCCCCTGCTGCTTGAGACAGCCGCAGAAAAATTTAACGTTTTCCTGTAGTGCCCTGACTCGCTCCGGGTGCTCCTCTATGTACTCCAGGGCCTTAATGGAAGCCGCTATGGTGACAGGCGACAGGGCGGTAGAAAAGATAAAACCCCTCGCCCGATTGACCAGATAGTCGATGAGCGTTCTGCTGCCACAGACAAAGCCGCCCTCGCTGCCCACGGATTTGCTCAGCGTCCCCATCAGTATGTCAGGTTTACAGCTGCCGCCGTAATACTCCACAATCCCCCGCCCCGCTGCGCCGATGACCCCAGTGGAATGGGCCTCGTCCACCATGGACAGCAGACCATACCGGTTGGCCAGCTCCACAAACCGGGGCAGGTTTAAAATATCGCCGTCCATGCTGAACACACCGTCGCTGACCACCATGCCCCTGCCGCAGGGATTTTCCCACAGCTTCCGCTCCAGGTCGTCCATATCGTTGTGCCTGTAAACCACTACCTCCGCCCGGCTCAGCCGGCAGCCGTCAATGATGCTGGCGTGGTTCAGCTCGTCGCTGAAAATCACGTCGCCCCGGCCCATCAGGGAGGATATAGCGGCCAGATTGGCAACATAGCCGCTGTTGAAGACCAGCGCAGCCTCGGTGCCTTTAAATTCGGCAATCCTCTGCTCCAGCAGCTCGTGGAGCTCGGTATTCCCCGTGGTCAGGCGGGATCCGCCCGAACCCGCGCCGTACTGCCCCAGGACCTGCGCGGCATAAGACTTGACCTCATCCACGCAGGCCATATCCAGATAGTGGTTGGAAGCCAGCATCAGCAGCTCCCTTCCCTGGCAGCACACAGTGGCCGATTGGGCCGACTGAAGAGGCGTCATCCTTCGGTACAGGTGATTGTTCTGGATACGCTCCAGCGCCTCGTCCAGAAAAGCAAGCTTGCCGCAAAGGGGCTGCGGCGGCGCGAGTACGGGGACATTTCTCACAATGACCGGCTGCTCCTGCAAAAAGGATATGGTCCGGTCCACCTGGCTCTGATCGCCCCGGTACAAAAAAATTCTTCCGCCCTGTTCGCTGCCCAGTGGCTTCAGCTTGGTGATGCGGAGGTATCCCGTTGTCAGAGAGGCCGCATACCCTGTGACATACTCTGGGTCGTCGGAGATACACAGCTCCCCTATGATGTTCGGCGCGTGGGCGACCTTGGTGGCCAGCACAATGGCCTCCGCAAAATGATTCTTCTCTGCTCCAGCTGGCAGACCCGCCCGCTGAGCATCCATGCAGGTGGCGCGAACGCCCCGCTCCCAGTCCGGCTCCAGACGCTCCAGGGTGTCCACATCCAGCAGCATAGCCCCACGCATGGCATAGGTCTTGGGGAGCAGCGCAATGATCTCCTCCACCCGGGAGATTTGCAGCCTGCGGAGAAACTCCCGGACCTGTTCCAAGCCGGAGCGGCAGTTGTCCACCTCTAGGGTACGCACAGGGAGGGCGTCCAGAAAAAGAATACCCGCCTCCTCCAGCTTCTCGATTTTTATGTGGAGCTGGTCCGGTTCCCCCTTGGCATGGCTCATGGCCCGCTGAATCAACCGGGCCGCACAGGGGGCGATCTGGTGGGGAGGGACGATCTTCTCCGCCCCTGAGATGTGTTGATCGTCTGCGCTTGCGCGCATTTTTACGCTATACAGCGGCATGGCAACCCGTCCTTTCTTGCGCAGCTCCACCCCGCTGGAGCGGCTTACAAGGTCCATTATAATCCTCAGACGACAAATGTCAACTATTCTTTTTTATGGTTTACAATGCGAAGAAACGTACCCTGCCCCACTGCGCCCTGTGTGCCATTTGACTGTCAGCCCTGGGCAATATATATTTTTGTCGGCCCCCTCTGGCACCGCAGTCTTTCGCCCAGCATAGACTAAGGCGTAAATTTGTTAACATGGAGGGTCGTTTATGACTGCTTTACCACATATTCACTACTTTCTGGGGGCCAACTCCCCCACCGGCTTTTACTCCCTGTACGACCACCTGCTTTCCCCCGAGGAGGCCAGAGCCATCTACATTTTAAAGGGCGGCCCCGGGTGCGGAAAGTCCACCCTGATGCGAAAAATCGGCGCCTGGGCTCAGGAGGCCGGACTGGAACCGGAATACATCCTCTGCTCCGGCGATCCGGACTCTCTGGACGCCGTCGTCCTCCCAACCCTGAGTGTGGCCATCGTGGACGGAACCGCGCCCCACGTGGTGGAGCCCAAATATCCCGGGGCGGTGGAGCGCTATGTCAACATGGGAGACTGCTACGATCAGGATGCCCTTTGGCCCCTGCGCCAGGAGATTATGGACTGTATGTCCGGCTACAAGGGCTGTTATCAGAGGGCCTACCGCTGCTTGGGGGCGGCGGCGGAAATTATGGAGGACCAGCGCTCCGCTCTGCTCACCGAGGCCCTGTCCCAGAAGCTGGCTAAGCGGGCCCAGGGCATTCTGGTCCGAGAGATCCCACGGCGCAAGTCGGAAATCCCGGGCCGGGTGAAGCTGCGCTTCCTGGATGCGGTCACCCACAAGGGATTTGTCAGTCTATACGGCACAGCTCTTGCCCAGTGCAGTCGGATTTACGCCCTGTCAGACAGCGCCGGTCTGGCTCACGAGCTGCTCATCCATCTGCTGGCTGGCGCCACCGCCAACGGCTATGATGTGGTGGCCTGCCCCGACCCCATGGCGCCTGACCGGCTGGCCCATCTGCTCATTCCCCAGTTGGACCTGGCCTTTCTCTCCGCCTTCGGGACCCAGCCAGAGAAGGCCTACCGCCGGCTTCGACTGGACGCTGCGGCGGACAGCGAGCTTCTGCGGCGTAATCGTCCCCGGCTGCGGTTCGCCAAAAAGGTATCCGCCGCCCTGGTGGAAGAGGCGGTTTCCTCACTGGCTCTGGCCAAGGAGATGCACGACGATTTGGAGGCTATCTATAATCCCCATGTGGACTTCGGTCTGGTGGATGGGATGGCCCAGGATATCTGGGAGGAAATTGTCGCACTTTAATTAAATTTTCCTAAAAAAGGAAAAAGTGCTTGTTGTCCGGCAATTGCGGACAGCAAGCACTTTTGTTTGGCTTTCATCAGGCGGTTGTGTTGGAAATATAAATGGCGGTAAGTTCCGGCCTGAGGCTGTTTCAGGTCTTTTCCTTGAGAAGCTCAGCTTCCTAGATAGCCGCCGTCCACGGGGATAACGGCCCCGTTCAGATAGGCGGAGGCGTCACTGGCCAGGAACACGCAGGCGCCCTTCATGTCCTCACCGCTGCCCCAGCGGCGGGCGGGGATCCGCCTCACCACCTCGTCATAGAAGGACTGGGAGGCACGGGTGTCCACGTTCATGTCGGTGGCCATATAGCCGGGGGCGATGGCGTTAACGGTGATCCCGTGCTGAGCCCACTCATTGCTCAGCGCCTTGGTCAGCTGAGCGACTCCGCCCTTGGAAGCGGAGTAGGCTGGGACATTCTGGCCGCCGAAGAAGGAGTTCATAGAGGCGATGTTGACGATTTTGCCATAGCCCTGTTTGACCATCTCCCGCCCCGCCAGCTGGCACAGCTGGAAACAAGCCGTCAGGTTGACCTCCAGCACGGTATCCCAGTCCTCCATGGGGAACTGGGTGATGGGGTGCCGCCGCTGGATTCCGGCGGCGTTGACCAAAATGTCGATCCGGCCCCCCAGGAGCTCCAGGCTTTTCTCAAAGCCCGTTCTCAGGCTGTCCCGGTCCTTCAGGTCCGCCGCTATGCCGTGACAGGCAAAGCCCCTCTGCCGGAAGGCGTCCGCCACCTCTATGGCCCGCCCGGTGGTGCCCCAGATGACCACCTCCGCGCCGGCCTCCAGCAGTCCCTCCGCCATAGCGTGGCCAAGGCCCCGGGTTCCGCCGGTTAAAATTGCCTTTCTGCCGGTCAAATCAAACATAGATGTCATAGAAATGAACCCCCACAATATATTTCCCAAGAAATTATGGTACCGCGCGTTAATAGCGCCGGACCACCGCCACAACCCTGCCGATAATCTCGGCGCGGGCGCCGTCAATGGGCTGGTAGTCCGGATTCTCCGGCATCAGCCACACGTGGCCGTCCTTCAGGCGGTAGGTTTTCACGGTAGCCTCGTCCTCGAAGAGGGCCACCACAATCTCGCCGCTGTAGGCCTCCTGCTGGCGGTGGACCACTACCAGGTCGTCAGGAAGGATCCCAGCGTTGAGCATGGACAGTCCCCGCACCCGCAGGGCAAAGTGCTCACCGGAGAGGCCCTGGGTGTCGAAGGTAAGGTAGTCCTCGATGCACTCCTGGGCCAGGATGGGGGAGCCGGCGGCCACATTGCCCACAATGGGCACCTGATTGGCGCGGGCATTCTCCTCCTCGGCCACCTGGTGCAGGGCGGCCCGGGGCAGGGAGATGGCCCGAGTTTTGCCCTCAGCCTTGACGATGACCCCAGCCTCCTCCAGCCCCTTGATGTGGAAGTGAACGGTGGAGGGGGATTTCAGGCCCACAGCGGCGCCAATCTCCCGTACGGAGGGGGGGTAGCCGTGTTCAGTGGTGAAGGACAGGATGTAGTCATAAATCTGCTGCTGTTTGCGGGTCAGGTTAGCCATAAGCGGCTCCTTTCAACGGGTGGTGGCCTGGGACGGTTTCGTTGTTCCTATTGTAGCATAAAAGCTTGCAATTGTCAAACTAACGTTCCAAAAACTTGAAAAAGCTGGGCACTCTGAACGATCAGTCCAGCAGGGTTGTCCAGTGGTCCGCGTGATATGCATCGAAGCACATTTTGATCTGCTCCTCCGTGACCTTGTTTGTGGACAAAGGGGGCAGCGCGTCCAGGGGAAAATATCCGCTGTCCACCGTCTCCAGATTGGGCTGGAAGGAGCCGCCTACCAGGGAACACAGCACAAACACCTTGCAGATGCCGTAGAGGTAAGGGGGCTCGTTGTGCAGGTCCCGGTTCTGGAGGGCGATCACAAAGTCGGCGGTGACCTCCAGCCCGGCCTCCTCCCGCACCTCCTTGACGGTATTTTCGCCCACGGACAGGTCCACATCCACCCAGCCCCCGGGCAGAGACCAGCGCAGGTCGCTCTCCTGGACCAGCAGGATCTTCTCGCCCTGGAAGATAGCGGCCCGGGTGTCCAGCTTCGGGGTTTGATAGCCTGTCTCGTTGCAGAACAGGTCCTGGACTCTCTCCAGGGGCAGGCCGGTGTGGAGGGCGGCCATCTCAGCGGCAATATCCCGAATACGCTGATAGCGCTCCAGGTCGAACTTGTCGCGGCCATAGAAGAGTCCGGCCTGGGCCAGGGCCTGGAGCTCCATGGCCCACTTCTGCCACTGTGCCCGGTCTGTCATGGCGGTATTCCCTCCTTTACAGCGGGGGCAGCTGCCCCTGCTGGGAGGCGGCCAGTATCCGGGCGTCATAAAAACCCGCCCGGGCTGTAGCGCGGTAGGGCAGCAGCCACAGATCAATTGGCACGGTGACCAGGGTGCTGAGGATGACCACCGGTACGGAGTTGACGATCTCCAGACACTGGATGCGCCATGTGGGGTCGGTCAGGCTGGCCGCCGAGAGCAGACCAGCCCGGAAGAGGAAGAAGATCATGACAGCCGTGGACAGGGCAATGTTAACGGCGTCGTAGCCAATGAAGGAAAATTCCAGCTTGAACAGCTCCATTTTCCACCCCTGCATCAGGGAAACGCTGCGGTAAACGGGGAGGGTTGGGCCGTCGTCAGGCCGGTCGGCCAGCAGGTAGGGGGCCATTGCGTAGCGCAGCTGGAGAATGATAAGGGCGGTCAGCAGGGCGATGGAGTAGCAGAGAATGATCACCATCCCCAGTGCCCCTCCGGCGCCGGACAGGAGCAGGACAAAGACGGGGATGGACAGGCCCAGCGCGGTGAGGAAGTACCACCCCAGAACCCGAACGTAGACGTTCAGCTGCATGAGAATGACCCGGCCCGCCACCGAGAAGCCCTGCATCAGGGAGTTGACGCCCGGGTCCAGCTGGCGGTAGGTCCACAGAGCCCACAGACACAGGCCAAACTGGACCACGGTGGTGTACAGGTTCAGCAGCAGGCGGAGGAAGAGCTGGATAGTGTCAATTTCCGGGACAGGGGAGGCCCCCGAGGGCAGAGGGATCAGGCTGATAACCCAGGACACCCCGGTGGTCATGGCAATGTAGGTCAGAGCCACGACCCAGAATTTGGGGTCGGTGAGGGCCATGCGCTCCCGGGCCTGTAGCTTCAGTTCCTTGCGGTCGATTTCCATAGATGTTCTCCGATCTTGAATTTGGCGGAGGGGACCTCCGCTGACAACCATTATAAGTCAAAAAGCCGGCGGGGGCAAGCCCCCGCCGGATGAAAATCAAGCCCACTTTTCCATGATCTGTCGCAGCTGGTCGGCCAGCTTGGACAGATCCTTGTTGGGGCGGCCCCGGCTGCGGCCAATGAGCTCCAGCAGCTCCTCGGACACATCCTGGAGCTTGGCATAGGCAGCGGAGGGGACGGCGGCAGAGCCGACCGTTTTCTTGACCTCCAGCACCACGCCCTTGGCCAGCATACAGTTGGTGGACAGGTCATAGACCTCCTCATAGAGGGGGGCGTGAGCGGGGATGCCCCGCATATTCAGGTCGTGAGCAAAGAGCTCGGTGACCTCGCTGTCTCCATGCACCACAAACACCTGCTGAGGCCGGGGGGAGAAGTGTTCGATCCACTCCAGCAGGTGGTCCCGGTCGGCGTGGGAGCTGAGACCCTTGAAATTGACGATCTTAGCCCGGACGGAGATATCCTCCCCAAAGAGCTTGACGGAGCGCGCCCCCTCCAGCAGGTAGCGGCCCAAGGTGCCCTCCCCCTGGTAGCCCACAAAGACCACGGCGCACTCCGGACGCCACAGGTTGTGCTTCAGGTGGTGGCGGATGCGGCCCGCGTCGCACATACCGGAGGCGGAGATGATAACCTTGGGGGTCCTGTCGTCGTTGAGGGCGCGGGACTCCTCGGTGGACTGGGTGAGGGTGAGGCCGGGGAAGGTGAACAGATTCTCGCCCCCCTGAATCAGGCGGATGGCGTCGTCGTCCAGGTAGCCCTTCAGGTTGCCGGAGTAGATTTTGGTGGCCTCGGAGGCCAGGGGGGAGTCCACATAGACCTTGAAGGAGGGCAGAGACTGGACCAGGCCGTCCCGCTTGATCTCCCGCAGGTAGTACAGCAGCTCCTGAGTGCGGCCCACGGCGAAGGAGGGGATCACCACATTGCCGCCCTTGGAGAAGGTCTCGTCAATGAGGGCGGCCAGCGCCCCGGTGTAGCTCTTGGGCGGCTCGTGGTTCCGGTCGCCGTAGGTGGACTCCATCACCACATAGTCCGCTTCGTCCACGAAGGAGGGGTCGCGGATAATGGGCTGGGAGCAGTTGCCCAAGTCGCCGGAGAAGACGATCTTTTTGGTCACGCCCTCCTCGGTGGCCCAGACCTCCAGGATGGAGGAGCCCAGCAGGTGGCCCGCGTCACTGAAGCGGATGCGGACCCCCTCGCACAGATCAAAGAGCCAGCCGTACTCCACCGACTCCAGCATTTGGATGGCCTCCTCAGCGTCCATCAGGGTGTACAGGGGTTCCACCGGGGGCAGGCCGGCGCGCTTGCCCTTCTGGTTGTGCCAGTTGGCGTCCCCCTCCTGGATGTGGGCGGAGTCCCGGAGCATTACCGACATAAGCTGGGCGGTGAGGCCGGTGGTGAGGATGCGACCGTTGAAGCCCTGCTTCACCAGCAGCGGGATACGTCCGGAGTGGTCGATGTGGGCGTGGGTGACCAGTACATAGTCGATGTAATTGGGGGCGAAGTCCAAAACGTTTTCGTCGTGCTCGTCCTTACCCTGCTGGAGACCGCAGTCTATGAGAATCTTTTTTCCGTTGACCTCCAGGCAGTGGCAGCTTCCTGTAACTGCGTGGGCGGCGCCGAAGAATGTCAGCTTCATGGGATGTCCTCCTTTGTGTAGGGATTCTTGTCCCTATTGTACACCATTCCCGGAAAAAAAGCTATACCAATTTGTGAATAATGTGTAAAGCCGTGGAGCTATATCAGGCCGAAGTGGAGCAGAGCGGTAAGGATGCCGTCCTCGTCCACGCTGCCGGCAACATAGTCGGCCTGGCTTTTCACCAGCTCGTCGGCATTGCCCATGGCAACTCCGATGCCGGCGTGGCGGAGCATGGGCAGGTCGTTCTCTCCGTCGCCAAAGGCCATGGATTCCGACAGATCAAAGCCAAAATGGTCCAAAATGGCGTCTATGCCCCGGTCCTTTCCTCCGTTCGGGGCGATGACGTCCACAAAGGCGGGATGCCAGCGCATGACCTCCAGCCCCGGAAAGAAGCGCTCCCCGGCGGCCTGCTCCTCTTCCTTGGTGAAAAAGGCGGTCATCTGATAAATATTTTGCCCCAGTACCTGTTGGGGCAGGATGGGGGCGGGCAGAGGAAAGGCCAGCTGATTGGGGAAGATCTCAGCCCGGGGACCTGGATTGACATAGAGGTTGCCCGTCTCGTTCAGAAACAGACAGGGGGCGCCGGTGGCCTCCAACAGCGCTACCTGCTCCTTCACGGTCTCCTGGGGGATGGTGCAGCTGCGCAGGACCTTGCCGCCAGCGAAGCAGTACTGCCCGTTGATGGTGACAAAGCCGTCAAAGGGGAAGACGTCGGCGGCAATCCCAATGGAGGCCCGGTGCCGCCCCGTGGCAATAAACAGTTTCACTCCCTTCTCCCGCAGACGGCGGAGGCCGTCAAGCACCCCCGGGGAGATGCAGTGGGTCTTGAAGCTGACCAGAGTTCCGTCAATGTCAAAAAAGATTGCTTTTATCATAGGTGAACCTCCGAAAAGCCGAAGCGGCAGATATCGGCTCTGAATTTTCCTAAGTCTGGGAATCGCTCTTGCAATAACGACGAATTTGTGATATAATCGACAGGAAAACAAAAAGCGGGGCTTACGGGTGTTGGCGCACCCGCAAGCCTGCACAGGTGAAAGCACCACCTATACAACGGCCTAAGACCGTTTCCGCAGGAACATTATACGATATTTCCGCTTTATAATCAAGGTTTAATTTTCTGTCGTAAAATTTAGCGGAGAAAGTCTTTATTGTATCTGTTTATGCGATCGTTTTTTGTAAGGTGGAGTCTGTTTTCACGTTGTGCGGGTTTGACTGCGCAACGTTTTTTGTTTCCCCCAGCAGCCTGGGGGCGGCAGCGCCCCTGGGTTGTTGGAAGTCTCAATGGCAAGGATTATATATCTAAATTTAGGGGGCCTTGGACATGAATGGACTGACAGAAAACACAGGAAAAGTGATAGCAATTATAAAAGCTAAGCGTGGATTGATTAGTTCAGTGCTTTTGATAGCGTTGATTGTGATAGCGGTTTTGGCAGTACAACGTACGTGGAATTATTCAAAACTCGCAAAGGAAAATAAAGTGTTGCAGGAATCGTTGTCAGAGGCAACAAGCAAATTGGATGAATTAGCAAAAACTCAGGAGGAGTTGGCGTATTCGGAAGGACAGGTAAAACTGTTAAAAGAATCTACCAATGCCTTAAAGGAGCAGGTAAGCAGTCTGAACGTAGAAAAGGAAGAACTCAACAATAAGCTGGAAGAACTGCTAAATGTAAAAGAAACCGTTCCTGTTATAACGAGGGAACTTTTAGACCAAGAAATCAGTTCTCTTAGTGAACTGGTAACCAAAAAATATTGGTATAGAAACGCGACTCAAAAAGATGAAGCCAAAGAATGGCTCTGGGGAACTGCTATGCCTTTTAGTGATATCCAGTTTGTTGCTTTGTATGATGGCTATATCAAAGCAGGTATAGACCTGCAAGATGTTAAATTCAACATAGATCAATCCTCCAAAACAATTACCATAACCATGCCAAAAAGCAAAATTCTTGACCATAATATTCCACAGGAAACAATCAATGTTTTGCAGGTAAAAAACAACTTGTTTAATTCGGTTAGCTTTAATGATTACAATAGATTTATAAGCGCAGAAAAGAGTGTGATGGCAGAAACTGCCGTTGGGCAAGGAATTCTTGAAGAGGCAGACAAGGAAGCCAAAATGGTTATAGAATCCTTTCTTGAAAATGTACCAGGAATCGAGACCTACACACTGAAATTCAATTGATTTTTTAATGGAACAACCCTGCTAACGAGTTTGGGAATTGTAGTGAGAACGGCGATAGAGAAACAAGGGCCTTCTATCGACAAATATAATGGTTAATCCCCCGCCTTCTGGTTACAAAAGGTGGGGGATTCTTACAAATATTCCTTGGTTACCCCAGTTCAACTGAGGATTCTGATTAAGAGGGAGCCTGAAGGACAATTTCTGCAACGAGCAAGAAGAACAGACCAGTTCTATACCGCTATGTTTTGACCATCACGTCCAATGTCTGGGAAACACTATAAAACGTCTTTCAAGTGTAAAGTTTCGGGTTGTCTTTTTGCTCGAATTATGATACATTGCTTATTAAGTAGGATTTACCTTGAAGTGGAGGTGCTCCGGTGTCTGATCGCGGCCCTGTTTATGGCACCGGCGGGCGGTCAGCTGCCACCGGGACAACCGTGTTCCACTGCCGCGGGCGCAATATGTCGTGCGGCTATTTTTGCATATGGCGTGGAATAATTGGTAGATTTTAATTCAAAAGGAGTGAAAACCGCCTATGAAGCTGCTGCATACCTCTGACTGGCACTTTGGAAAGCCGGCGGGGCTGGGGACCTATGAGGAGAACCAGCGTTGCTTTTTAGACCAGCTGTATGAGCTGATCCAGCGGGAAAAGGTGGACGCCGTTTTGTGCGCCGGGGACGTGTATGACAGCGGACTGGCCAACGCCGCTGCTATTGAGCTGTACAACGACGCGGTGACTCAGCTCTGCGGCCGTTTGAAGGTCCCCATGGTCCTCATCGCCGGCAACCACGACAGCGCCCCCCGTCTGTCCGCCTGCCGGGAGCTGCTGCGTGGGGCGGGGCTCTATGTCACCGGGCGGCTGACGCGGGATGTGGAGCCAGTACTGCTGGGGGACGATGTGGCTGTCTACCCGCTGCCCTGGTTCAATCGGGACGAGGTGTGCGCTCTGTTCCCGGAGCGCCGCCAGGAGATCCGCTCCCTGGAGACCGCCTTTCAGGTGGTGTGCGGCCACATCCGGGAGACCATGGACCCCAACCGGCGAAACATAATCCTCTCCCACGCCTACGTGGTGGGGGCGGAGCTGTCCGAGTCCGACCGGTCCGCCCGGGTTGGCTTCGCCTCCGCCGTGTCCAAGGATGTGTTTGAGGGCTTTGACTACGTGGCCCTGGGGCACATCCACAAGCCTCAGGCGGTGGCCCCCCACATCCGCTACAGCGGCAGTCCATTAAAGTACTCCTTCGGGGCGGAGGAGCGGCAGGAGAAGGGGGTCGTACTGCTGGACACCGATACCATGGAGCAGACCTTTGTCCCCATTGTCCCCCGCCGGGACCATATCACTCTGCGGGATACTTATGAAAACATCATCTGCCGCACCGACCTGACGGAGCACTATCTCTTTCTGGACGTCACCGACCGCTATGCCGGGCTGGAGCTGATGGCCGACCTTCAGGAGCGGTTCCCCTGGATGCTCAGCGTCCGGGGCAAGTCCCTGGAGGAGACCGGCGAGGGAAAGGCTCTACTGGTGGAGGAGCTGGAGCGCATGGATGAGATGGACATTATGAAGAAATTTATGGCGGAGAACTTTCAGTATGAGCCTACGCCAGCCCAGACGGCCCTGTTTCAGGAGATACTGGCCTGGAGTGAAGAGGAGGATGGACAATGAGACCGGTAGAGCTGCGCTTTCAGTGCTTCGGGCCCTATGTGGAGGAGCAGGTCATTGACTTTACCAATCTGACCGAGAGCGGCCTGTTTCTCATCTGCGGCGAGACGGGGGCGGGCAAGACCACCATTCTGGACGCCATGTGCTGCGCCCTCTACAACAAGTCCAGCGGCGGACTGCGGGACGGCCTGGAGCCCATGCGCTGCAAGCTGGGGGGCAAGGAGGACGAGACCCGGCTGGAGTTCACCTTTGACGTGGACCGCCGCCGGTACCGCTTTACCCGGTCCCTGAAATACGCCCGGAAGAATCTCAACGATTTCCACAACTGCATGGTGCTGGAGGACGGGGTCTATGTGCCCCTGCTGACCAACCCCACCATGACCAAGGTGAACGAGCAGGCCCAGAAAATCATCGGCCTGACCTATGAGCAGTTCCGTCAGGTCATGATCCTCCCCCAGGGGCAGTTTGAGAAGCTGCTAGTGTCGGAGGACGATGAGAAAGAGGCGGTGCTGGTGAGCCTGTTCCACGCCCAGCGGTGGCAGCGGCTGACCGACGAGCTCCAGCGCCGGGTTGGCGAGCGGGACCGGGCACTGAAGCAGGAACTGGCCGCCATCCAGACCAAGCTGGAGGAGTACAGCTGCGGGAAGCTGGACGAGCTCTCCCAACTGCTGGCGGAGCAGCGGGAGGAGGCCGCCCGGCAGGAGACCCTCCACGCCGGGGCCGCCGTCCAGGCCGGGGAGGCCCAGAAGGTCTACACCGAGGCGCTGCTGGAGGACCAGGAGTTTCAGGAGCTGCTGCGCCGCCGCCGGGTGTTGGAAAAGCTGTTGCAGCAGGAGCTGGCCCAAAATCAGGAGGAGGCTCTTCTGGTCCAGGCCGCTCAGGCGGAGACCATTGTTCCCGCCTACGAGCTGTGCCGGGAGAGGCGGACCCGGGCCCGGGAGGCGGAGAAGCGGGTCCAGCAGGCCGCCGGCAAGGAGCAGACCGCCCGGGCGGCCCTGGAAAAGACGAAGGGGGAGCAGGCGGCCCACGACGCCCTCCGCCCTCAACAGGATGAGAAGCTGGCCGCTCTGGCCGTCCGCCGCCAGGCTCAGGGGCTGTACCGAAACCTGGCCGAGAAACGGCGGGAGGCACAAAACGCCGCCCAGGCCCTGACCCAGGCGGAGGGGAGCTGGAAAAAGGCGGAGGAGGATTATCAGAAGGGGGACCACCGGTGGCAGGCGGCTCTCCAGGGAAAGGATGAGGCAGCCCGCGCCCTCCAGGAGGTGCAGGAGCGCAGCCCTCTGCCCCAGTGGCGGGAGACCCGGCCCCTGTACCAGTCCCTCCAGCAGCGCCGGCAGGAGGCGGAGGCGGCCAAAACCGCCCTCCATAAAGAGGAGCAGACCTTTTCCACTGCAGAGAAGGCGTATCAGAAGGCGGATCAGAACTGGAAGCGGGCAATGGAGGAACAGGCCCAGGCTACAGAGGAGTATCAGCGGGCCCAGAGGGACTATTTGCAGGGCATTGGCGGCGTGCTGGCCCGGGAGCTGAGGCCGGGCTGTCCCTGTCCCGTCTGCGGCAGTCTGGACCACCCCGCTCCTGCCCCCGACGGCCAGGTGCAGGTGACGGCGGAGGACCTGGACCGGCTGAACCAGACAGCGGTGGCCCTGGGCCAGCAGGTGAACCGGGCGGCAAAAGCGCGCAGTCAGGCGGAGGAGCAGCGTAACACCTGCCAGGCCCGGCGGGAGGAGTGCCGCCAGCGGGATGCGTCCGCCCGGGCCGGTTATGAGACGATCCTCCAGCGGAGACTGGCTGGCATTGAGACACTGGAGGAGCTGGACCGGCACATCAAGGCCGGCGAGGAGGAGCTGGAGCGGGCGCGTCAGGCGGTGACCCAGGCGGAGGAGCGCATTGCTGCCAGCGCCCAGGTCCGGGCCCAGGCCGATGATCGCCGGCAGGAGACCCAGAGGTGGTATAACAGCCGGGTCCAGGAGGAGGCCGCCGCCCGTGCCTCTCTGGAGGAGCTGACCAAGGGGAAAATCCCCGGCATTGAGAATGAGGAGCAACTGCACGCCAGCCTGAATCAACTTCAAAGGGAGACAGAGGCCTACAAGCAGGCTGAGGCCGCCCTGAGCCAGCGGCGGCTGGAGGCCGAGGGAGACGTCAAGGGGGCCCGGACCGAGCTGGCCGGCGCCCGGGCGGCCCTCCAGGAGGCGGGAGAAGCCCTGGAGGAGGCATCCCAGCGCTGGCAGGAGGCCCTGAGCCAGTCCGGTCTGCCCGACGAGGCCCAGTTCCTGGCCGCCCGTATGGACCACGCCCAGCTGGACCAGCGCCGGGAGGCCCTTGCCGCTTACCGCGCCGACCTGGCCCGGGCCCGGCGGGACTGGGAGGAGCAGCAGGAGAAGCTGGCCGGGCGGGAGGCTCCGGCGCTGAAGGAGCTGGAGGCCCAGGCCAGCGCCGCCAAGGAGCGGGAGGCGGAGCTGGCCAAGGCTCTGGCCCTGGCCCAGGACGCCCTGTCCCGGATGGAGGGGGACCACGACGCCCTCACCAGGCGGAAGGAGGCCCACGACGCGGCCAGAATCGAGGCGGATGCAGACCTGGAGTTTGCTGCCCGCCTGGGGGGCCGCACCGGCGTCAGCTTGCAGCGGTATGTGCTGGGGGTGATGCTCACCGCCATTACCACCGAGGCCAACCGTATGCTGGAGAGCGTCCACGGAGGGCGCTACCGCCTGTTCCGCACCGACAAGCGCACTGGGGCCGCCCGCAAGCGGGGGCTGGGGCTGGAGGTGCTGGACGCCCAGAGCAACGAGTGCCGCAGTGTCAGGACTCTGTCCGGCGGCGAGAAGTTCCTGGTGGCCCTCAGTCTGGCCATTGGGCTGTCTACGGTGGTCCAGGCCCAAGGGAGCGGCATCCACCTGGAGGCTATGTTTATTGACGAGGGCTTCGGTTCTCTGGACCAGAATTCCATTGGAGATGCCTTCGAGGTGCTCCAGGGAGTCCAGCGCAGCCACGGTCTGGTGGGCATTATCTCCCACGTGGACCAGCTGAAGGAGACCATCTCCAGCAAAATCGAGGTGGTAAAGAGCAGCCGGGGCAGCAAGTGTGTCATCTCCACATAACAATACCCTCCGGAATTCCGGAGGGTACTTTTTAAGCCGTTTTAGGCAGTACATCCCCCACTGGCAGAGAGGGGGGCGCCGCTTTTATATCTCACCGCTCCCAGGGCGGAATGGGGTCAAAGAGAATCCATTCGTTGTCGATCAGCACCACCAGCCCCTCCGGGATTTGGGCGTACTGGGCACTCAGATCCTGGGAGAAGTTGGTCTGACCGTCCATCTGGGGCACGGTGTTGATGTAGGAGTTAACGGTGCGGATATCCCTCTCCTCCACCTCCACGGAGGCGGGGGTGCCGGTGGACCAGTAGAGGGTCCCATCCACCATAATGGCGGCGCAGTAGTCCATATCGCCCCCTTCGTTGGGGGGCTGGAGTTCATAGTTTGGGGGTGCTTCCGGGGCGGGCGACTCGGTCCCGTTGAACTGGGGGTGGTAGAAGGAGCTGTCAGCGGGCGCGGAGGCCGCCCCGCCGCTGTTCTCCGCCCCGCCGCTGTTCTCCGGCGCGGCGCTGTTCCCACCGCCCATGCCCATGTGGGTCAGGCCGTAGCCCAGGACCATGACCACCGCGAAGCAGGCAGCCAGGGTCATCCAGGGTCGGAGGGACGGGCGGCGGCTCCGGGGACGGTAGGCCTCCGCCTCCTGGATCAGCTGGTCATCCAGCAGGCCCATGGCGTCCAACAGGTGTTCTGCATTCATACCGCAATCCCCTCCCGCTCCAGCTCCAGCTTGAGCCGCTGGCGCATCCGGTGAAGCCGGGATTTGACCTGTCCCGTGGTCATCCCAAACTGCTCCGCCAGCTCCCCCAGGGGGGTCAGGGAGAAGTACCGGCGGACAAAGAGGGCCCGGTCCTCCGGGGTCTGGCGGCGGAGGAAGGCGGAGATGAGGGCGGCGGTCTCCGCGGCCTCCAGCGCCTCATCGGGGCGGCGGCGGTCGGGGAGACAGTCCTCCAGCTCGTGGAGGGCCACCTCCACCTGACTGCCGCCCCGCTTGGCCGCCTTGGCCCGCCGCCACCGGTCCAGGGACAGGTTCCGGGTCAGCTTGCCGAAAAAGGCGGACAAGATGCCGGGGCGCTGGGGCGGTATGGCATTCCAGGCCCGGAGCCAGGTGTCGTTGACGCACTCCTCCGCGTCCTCCTCCCGGTCCAGAATGCGCCGGGCAATGGTGTGGCAGTAGGGGCCATATTTGCGCTCACTTTCTGAAATGGCCTGCTGAGACCGGGCCCAGTACAGGTCGATGATCTTGCCATCCTCCATAGGTGAAGCCTCCTTCTCTCTGTGCGCTGCTGTTTCTTCCTTTTTTGTAAAAAAGGAAGCGAAAAAACTCTTTCCTCGCTCTGACGGTCTGACTGATCCTTGGCCCGGCTGGCCGCTGATTGATATGTAATATAGAGCCGCTGGGACCTTCTCCACTATATAGACGCAGAACCGCGCCAAAGGGTTTCCACTTTGGCGCGGTTTTTTGGAAAAATTTTTAGGCCAGGGGCTCAAAGTCGGAGGCGGGGTGCTTGCACAGGGGGCAGATATAGTCCTCGGGGAGGAAATCCTCCTCGTAGACGTAGCCGCAGACCTTGCACACCCAGCGCTTTTTCTCGCTGGCGGGGGCGGCGGCAGGCTTGGGCTTGATGTGGGCCTGGTAGTAGGCGTAGGTGGCGCTGGGGGCGGAGGAGAGCACCCCGCCGTCCAGCACGTCGGCCAGAAACAGGGTGTGGGTGCCCAGGTCGGTGGCGGAGACCACCTTGCAGCTCAGCCAGGCGTTGGTCCCCTGGGTCACGTAGCGGACTCCGTCGGCGTCCTTGGCGGTGTGGACCTCAAAGCCGGCGAACTTGTCCGCGTCCCGGCCCGACTGGAAGCCGAAGCGCTGGAACAGGTCAAATTTGGCCTCCTCCGACAGAATGGAGACGGTGAATCGTCCAGTCTCCTTCACCATGTCGTGTGTGTAGTTGCTTTTGTTCACTGCGATGACAATGCGGTTGGGGTCGGTGGTCACCTGGATGGCGGTATTGGTGATGCAGCCGTTGTCCTTCTCCCCCTGGCGGGCGGAGAGAATGAACAGGCCGTAGCTCAGGGAATACATGACCTTATTGTCCATAAAAAGCTCCTTCTCATTGTGTGGATTGGAATAAAATCAGTTTACCACAGTTTTTCCCAAAAGTCCACCGGATATCCGGGAAAACTTTCCTGAGCGCTCCAGGTCTGTTCCGCCCTGCGCCACCAATGCAGCCCCCACAAGCGGCAATAGCCTGTCTGTCATCGAAAATCCGAAGCCCGCAGCACATGGCTGGGCGAAAAGCTGCCTGCTGTCCGGGGAAATCCGGATCAGATCATTGACGCCGCTCCGACCGGTTGTAAAGACCTTGACAATTTCCCAGCGGCGCTGAACGCGGCTGGGCAGGAGGTCAAACAGGGCAAGTACCTGGCGTTCAAAACAGCCCGATATCAGACTTCTTTACATTGGGCTCTGGTGATGCTATAGTGTAAATATTCTAAACCAGGAGGAGATCGGAACAAAATGAAATATCTTGCGCATATTTCCCAAGATAATCGCAAACAAACGATTCCAGAGCATCTGAGCGGAACGGCGGACCTGTGCGCCGGTTTTGCCGCAGCCTTTGGCGCAGGGGATCAGGGACGGCTTACCGGTCTGGCTCACGACTTAGGGAAGTATTCCGCCGGGTTCCAACGCCGGCTTCAGGGGAGCGCAGAACATGTGGATCACGCCACTGCCGGGGCGGCAGAGTGCTGCAAGTTGAATCAAAGCAGCGCCGCCTTTGCCGTTGCGGGGCACCACGGTGGCTTGCCCGACGGCGGAAGCCAGGGAGACCACTGGGAGGATAAGACCTTCTGCGGCCGCATGAGGAAAGCCGCCTTGGGAAAGCTGGAGCCCTATGAGGCCTGGCAGGAGGAGATCAGGCTGCCGGCAGTTCTGCCGCCGGTATTTTCCGGCCAGCCAGAGGAGATGTTTTTCACTCGGATGCTCTACTCCTGTTTGACCGATGCGGATTTCCTAGACACCGAAACCTTTATGGCAGGTGCAAAACAGGACCGGGGCGGCGGAGACCCGATGGAAGTCCTGGAGAACAGGCTCCAGGGCTATATTTCCGGTTGGTTTCCAGCCAAAACAGAGTTGAATCAGGAGCGGTGCGCAGTGCTGGAGCGGTGTATGGAGCAGGGAGAGAACCGCTCCCCGGGACTGTTCACCCTCACCATCCCCACCGGAGGCGGCAAGACAGTGGCCTCTCTGGCCTTTGCCCTGCGTCATGCCCGGGCCCGCGGTCTGCGCCGGGTGATCTATGTGATTCCATATACCTCCATCATTGAGCAAAACGCCCAGATTTTTCGGGATATTCTGGGAGATGAGAACGTGCTGGAGCATCACTCCGGCGTCTTGTATGACATAGAAGACGAGGCAAGGCCGGAGAATGCCAGGCTGGCCAGAGCTACCGAAAATTGGGATATGCCAATCGTAGTGACCACGGCGGTGCAGTTTTTTGAGTCCCTCTTTGCCAACCGGTCCTCCCAGTGCCGTAAGCTGCACAATCTGGCCAAAAGCGTCATTATCTTTGATGAGGCACAGATGCTTCCTGTCCCTTATCTCCGCCCCTGCGTCTTTGCCATTGCCCAGCTGGTGAAGCGCTATGGCGTCTCCGCCGTGCTATGTACCGCTACGCAGCCGGCACTGGATGGCGTGTTCCGGAAATTTCTGCCGGACAAGCCCGCTGTAGAGCTGTGTCCACCGGAAGTATTCCATCCAGAGATTTTCAGGCGCGTCACCTTCCGGCAGGAAGGAAAGCTGTCTTGGGAAGCTGTGGCAGAGCAGATCAGCGGGCAAACACAGGCCCTGTGCATTGTCAATAGCCGGAAAAGCGCGCAAAAGATATACAGCCTGTTGGACCCGGAGGGGGCCTTCCATCTGTCTACCCTCATGTATCCCGCCCACCGGAAAGCTATCCTGGAGGAAATCCGGAGGCGTCTGAGAAGCGGCTTGCCCTGCCGGGTGGTGTCCACCTCTCTGATCGAGGCCGGAGTGGACGTAGACTTTCCTGCGGTGTTCCGGGAGGAGGCGGGGCTGGACTCCATCCTCCAGGCAGCGGGCCGGTGCAACCGGGAAGGAAAGCGCTCCGCCGGGAAGAGTATCGTCACCATCTTCCAGAGCGAGACCCCGCCGCCCTCCCTGTTTGAAATTCCGGTGGCTGCGGGGCGTCAGGCGCTGAACCGCTATGACCAGCCGGACAGCCCGGAGGCCATCCGGTGTTATTTCCAGGAGCTGTTGGACCTGAAAGGCCCGGAAGCACTGGACCAGAAGAACATCCTTCCCATGATGGAGCGGGAGTACATGCCTTTCCGGAAAATTGCGGAGCGGTTCCACCTGATCGACAGCGAGACCAAAACCATTTACATTCCTCGAAAAGACGGAGAGGAGCTGGTCCGGCGGCTCCGCTCCGGCGAGCGCAGCAGGGCTCTGTTCCGGGCGTTGGGCCAGTACGGCGTGTCTGTCTATCCCCAGCATTTTGAAGCGCTGGATCTGGCGGGAGACTTGGAGGTGCTGGAGGGTGGAGCGGCAGTTTTGACCAACCCGGCAATGTATGATAACGACATAGGACTGTCGTTGACGGCAGACAGCGGAAAAGCATTATTTATCTAAAAATATTCCCCTAAAGTACGAAGGTACTTTAGGGGAATACACTTTACTGATACATTCTTTGTTTCAATCCTCACTTTTTAAAGTGACATTTATGAATTATATCACAATTTTATGAAACATCAATCAAAAAAGTTTCACTCTATTTTACTAATACTTTCTTTGAAATCTATATTGACTTTCGACGCAGTATAGCATATAATAACAATTACCATACGGAAAGAAGGGATTTCAATGCTGCTTTACTGGCGTTGCGAGATTGCCTTACAAGCACAGGGCGGATTATTGTCCGCCACATGGGCAGTGAAGAGCCGGGAATATAGAATGATCTAAACAGGGCCTTAAATGTCCGTTTTATTGGACAGATTGTATGCTATTATCATTCAAATTGAGGAAAGGAGTGAACGCCATGCCAATTTCATTGGAGGTCTGGGGAGATTATGCTCTTTTTGTCAGGCCAGAGCTTAAGACAGAACGGGTCAGCTACGATGTGATGACCCCCTCCGCTGCCCGGGGACTACTGGAAAGCATTTACTGGCATCCTGGAATGCGCTGGGTTATAGACCGTATCCACGTCTGCGCCCCCATCCGTTTTATCAACCTGCGACGCAACGAGGTAAAGTCCACCGTCAGCGCCCGGTCGGCCCGGATGGTGATGGAGCGCGGAGAGGGCGAGCTGTATCTGGTCACCTCCCAGGACATTCAGCAACGGGCCGCCATGCTGCTGCGGAATGTGCATTATGTCATTGACGCCCATTTCGACATGACGGACCAGGCGGCGGACAGCGACAACTCCGGAAAATTCCAGGACATTATCAAGCGGCGGATCAAGCGGGGGCAGTTTTACAGCCAGCCCTATTTCGGGTGCCGGGAGTTCCCCGCGCAGTTCAAGGCCTGCGAAGCCCTTCCGCCCTGCCCGGAGGAGCTGCGCGGAGTGCGGGATCTGGGCTATATGCTCTGGGATTTGGACTACGCCGACCCTGAGAACATTGCCCCCCTCTTTTTCCGGGGGGTTCTCCGGGATGGTGTGCTGGGGGTTCCCGCCCGGGACAGCGGGGAGGTGATCGGATGATTTTACAGGCGCTCGTGGAGCACTACGAGGACCTGGCCGCCCAAGGCAGGCTGGACCGCCCCGGCTGGAGCGGCGCCAATATCTCATACGCGCTGTACATCAGCGATGCCGGAGAGCTGGAACAGGTGGTTTCTCTCAAACAGGAGGAGGAGCGGGGAAAGAAGAAGGTCTGGGTCCCCCGTACCATGTCCCTGCCCGCTCCGGTCAAGCGGTCCAGCGGAGTGGCCTCCAACTTTTTGTGGGACAACTCCAGCTACATCCTGGGCATAGACGAGAAGGGGAAACCCCAACGGAGCCTGGAATGCTTCGCCGCCTGCAAGGCACTGCACCACCAGCTGCTGGACCACGTGGACAGTTCGGGGGCCCGGGCGGTGCTGGCCTTCTTCGACCACTGGGACCCGGCGCAGGCCAGAGCGCACCCCGCCCTGGCGGACAAGCTCCAGGACATTCTGGCGGGGGCCAATCTGGTCTTTCGGTATGACAGCGGTTATCCCCAGGACGACCCTCAAATTCGAGCGGCCTGGCAGGAGCATTATGATTCCGCCGGGGACGGTCCGGAGCTGGTGTGCCTGGTCACCGGGAGGAAGGGCCCGGCGGAGGCGGTCCACCCCGCCATTAAGGGAGTCGCCAGGGCCCAGTCCAGCGGCGCGGCATTGGTCTCCTTCAACGGCGACGCCTTCTGCTCCTACGGACGGGAGCAGAGTTACAACGCCCCCACCAGCAAGTACGCCGCCTTTGCTTACACCAGCGCGCTGAACCACCTGCTGGCGGAGCGGGATTATGTGGGAAAAATCGGCAACATTACAGTTCTATTCTGGGCGTCGGGCGGACAGCGGGCCTATCAGAGCTTCTCCGTGGCCAGCCTGTTCGGCGCACCCACCAGCTACTCCAGCTCCGACCTGCAAAAAATGATGCTGGACCTGTGCCAGGGGAAGCCTGTCCTGTTTGAGGAGACCCAGCTGGACCCTGGAACCCCATTTTATATCCTGGGTCTGTCCCCCAACGCAGCCCGGCTGTCGGTGCGCTTCTTCCTGAAAAATTCCTTCGGCGCTTTTATTCAAAATATTCAGGCCCACCAGGAGCGGCTGGAGATCGTTCGCACCTCCTTTGACAAGTTTGAAACACTCCCCCTCTGGAAGCTGTTGGACGAGACAGTGAACCCAAATTCCAAGGACAAGTCCCCGGTTCCCGGAATGGCCGGTGAGACCCTCCGCGCGATTTTGAACGATACACCCTATCCTGCTACCCTGCTCAACGGTGTCGCCCTGCGTGTTCGCGCGGAGCGGGAGATCACCAGAGGCCGGGCGGCCATCTTAAAAGCCTACTATCTGAAAAATCCTCATCCTGACGTACCAAAGGAGGTCTTGACCGTGTCCCTGAATCCGGACAGCACCAATATCCCTTACACCCTGGGGCGGCTGTTCTCCGTGTTGGAGGCCATTCAGTCCGCCGCCAATCCCGGCATCAACACAACCATCAAGGATAAATACTTCAACTCCGCCTCCGCCACACCCAGCCGGGTATTTCCCACCTTAATCAACCTGGCACAGAAGCATTTGCGGAAGCTGGACAAGGGCTGGAGCATCTCCTTCAGCAAACAGCTGACCGAGCTGACGGCCAAACTGGAAGAAGAATTTCCTGACCGCCTGAGTCTGCCGCAGCAGGGCGCGTTCCAGCTGGGTTACTACCATCAGACCCAGGCCCGCTATCAGAAAAAGGAGGAGAACAACAATGCCTGAGCCTATCAAGAACCGCTACGAATTTGTGATTTTGTTTGATGTGGAGAACGGAAATCCCAACGGCGACCCTGACGCGGGCAACATGCCCCGGGTGGACCCAGAGAGTAGCCTGGGGCTGGTGACTGACGTGTGCCTGAAACGGAAGATCCGCAACTATGTGGAGACTGTCAAGGAGGACGCCGAGGGTTACCGGATTTACATCAAGGACGGGGTTCCCCTCAACCGCAGTGATGCCACGGCCTACGCCGCGCTGGATGTGACGGACAAGACCGTAAAGGAGCGGAAAAAGGCCGACCCCAAGCTGGACGAGAAAATCCGGGACTGGATGTGCGCCAATTTCTACGACATTCGTACCTTTGGCGCAGTCATGACCACCTTTGTCAAGGCGGCACTCAACTGTGGCCAGGTTCGGGGCCCGGTGCAGCTGGGCTTTGCCCGCAGTGTGGAGCCGGTGATGCCCCAGGAGGTGACCATCACCCGTGTGGCCATCACCACCGAGGCCGACGCGGAGAAAAAGGGCACCGAGATGGGCCGCAAGTACATTGTCCCCTACGGCCTCTACCGCTGTGAGGGCTATGTCTCCGCCAATCTGGCCCGCAAGACCACCGGATTCTCCGAGGAGGACCTGGAGCTGCTGTGGCAGGCGATCCTCAATATGTTTGAACATGACCGCTCCGCTGCCCGAGGCAAGATGGCGGTACGGGAGCTGATTATCTTCAAGCACGATTGTGAACTGGGCTGCGCTCCTGCTTGGAAACTATTTGAATCAGTGAAAGTGGAGCGTACAGACAAGGACGATCCCGCCCCTGCTCGCTGCTATCAGGACTACCGGGTCATGGTGGATGAGTCTTCCCTGCCGGTCGGCGTTACCTGCCGGCGCATGGGATGAGCTGGCCTGAAGAGGATTGGCTCCAGCTGTCCGGCTTGCAGCACTTTGCCTTCTGCCGCCGGCAGTGGGCGCTGATCCATATTGAAAATCAGTGGGCGGAAAATTACCGCACGGTGGACGGTCATCTCATGCACGAGCACGTCCACGACCAGGGTTTTCGGGAGAGCCGGGGAGACTGCCTGATTGTCCGTGGATTAGCTATCCATTCGGCGGAACTGGGTATTTCTGGGCAGTGCGACGTGGTGGAGTTTCACAAGGACTCCGCCGGGATTCCCCTTCAAAACCGGGAGGGGCTGTGGCAGCCCTATCCGGTGGAGTACAAGCGGGGCAAGCCCAAGGCGAACAACGCGGACGAGCTTCAACTCTGCGCCCAGGCCATGTGCCTGGAGGAGATGCTCTGCTGTACCGCCTCGAAGGGAGCTCTCTACTATGGGGAGCCCCACCGCCGGACGGTGGTCCAATTTACACCAGAACTGCGCAGCCAGGTCCAGGATAATTTGACAGAGATGCACGAGCTGTATAAAAGGCGATATACCCCCAAAGTGAAGCCCTCCAAGGCCTGTAATGCCTGCTCTTTGAAGGAGCTGTGCCTCCCAAGGCTGATGAACCGCAAAAAGGTCGCGGACTACCTGGCCGCCGCCATGGAGGAGTTGAAATGAAACATCTGCTCAACACCCTTTACATCCTCTCGGAGGATATTTACCTGTCCCTGGACGGGGAGAACGTGGTGGCCAATCGGGACAAACAGGCCGTTGCCCGCTATCCCCTGCACACCTTGCAGAACATCATCACCTTCTCCTACGCCGGGGCATCCCCCGCACTGATGGGAGCCTGCGCCCAGCGTCAGATTGGCTTGGCATTCTGTACGCCCCGAGGGAAGTTCCTGGCACGGGTGTGCGGGGAGGGAAATGGGAACGTCCTGCTCCGCCGGACACAGTACCGAACTGCGGATGTCCCCGACCAGTGCTGCCAGATTAGCCGCGCCATGATTTTTGGCAAGCTGTTCAATGCTCGCTGGAGCATCGAACGCACTCGGCGGGACCACGGTCTGCGGGTGAACGGCGAAAAACTGGCCTCCGCCTCCAAGCAAATCCACGGGCTGCTGTCTCAGGTCAAGGAGGTGACCGCTCCGGAGGAATTGCGGGGCCTGGAGGGCGTGGGAGCCTCCGTCTACTTCGGCGTTTTTGACGAGATGATTCTGGGGGATAAAGAGACATTTTTCTTCCAGGGCCGCAGCCGCCGGCCTCCGCTGGACGCGGTCAACGCCATGCTCTCCTTTGCCTACAGTCTTTTAGCCCATGACTGCGCTTCCGCGCTGGAGAGTGTGGGGCTGGATTCCTATGTGGGATTCCTGCACCGGGACCGTCCGGGCCGCGCTTCCCTGGCGCTGGACCTGATGGAGGAGCTGCGCCCCTGTATGGCGGACCGCTTTGTGCTTACCCTCATAAACAACCGCCAGGTCAAGGCGGCGGACTTTCAATATATGGAGAGCAGCGCGGTACTGCTGACTGACAGCGGTCGAAAAACATTTCTGAAACATTGGCAGGAAAAGAAAAAGGAGACACTGACCCATCCTTATCTGGGGGAAAAGCTCCCGTGGGGGATGATCCCTTATATCCAGGCACTGCTGTTGGCCCGTTACCTTCGAGGAGACTTGGACGCTTATCCACCGTTTTTATGGAAGTGATTCAGATGCTGATTTTAATCACCTACGACGTGAATACTGAGGACGCTGCCGGGCGCAAGCGTCTGCGGCAAATTGCCAAGCAGTGCGTCAATTATGGTCAGCGGGTGCAGAACTCTGTCTTTGAGTGTCTGCTGGATGCGGCCCAGTGCCGGATGTTGCAGGCCAAGCTGTGTAAGCTCATGGACCCGGAAAAAGACAGCCTGCGCTTTTACTACTTGGGCAACCGCTATGAGAACAAAATCGAGCATTTTGGAGCAAAGGTATCTTACAGCCCAGAGGATGTATTGATGCTTTAGGTGCGAAGTGCAAGCGAACAGAAAACCCCCGCGGGTTCGCACTAAGTTTTTTGGCGTTTTCTGTAAGTATATGCCCCTGTTTTCGAAAATTGAGTGGGTGTATGGAGGGGATATTTGAAAGAATTGTCTACTTGTTGTAAAAACAGCTTGAGATTTTGGCTGTTTTTGCTGTCGCCCCCCTCGCGGGGGGCGTGGATTGAAATGCCTCCCAGCTATAGAGGGCACGGTCGGATGGCGTCGCCCCCCTCGCGGGGGGCGTGGATTGAAATCTAATAGCTTCCCTCCTTTAAGAAGCCCGCCATAGTCGCCCCCCTCGCGGGGGGCGTGGATTGAAATTTTCACGGTGTCTGCAACTGCTACTGGCAGAAAAGGGTCGCCCCCCTCGCGGGGGGCGTGGATTGAAATCTAATAGCTTCCCTCCTTTAAGAAGCCCGCCATCGTCGCCCCCCTCGCGGGGGGCGCGGATTGAAATTTTCACGGTGTCTGCAACTGCTACTGGCAGAAAAGGGTCGCCCCCCTCGCGGGGGGCGTGGATTGAAATTTTTTCTCTTAAAAAAACTTGGCTGGGGGGTCGTGTCGCCCCCCTCGCGGGGGGCGTGGATTGAAATGTTGCTGCACTTGATCCGGTACCAGAGCCGCATC
>NZ_QWKI01000101.1 GCF_009911645.1 Pseudoflavonifractor sp. 60 | reverse complement strand
GTCGCCCCCCTCGCGGGGGGCGTGGATTGAAATGCCCCGGTCTTGACGGCGGTGGTGCAGTCCTCCCGTCGCCCCCCTCGCGGGGGGCGTGGATTGAAATTGGACTATGGTGGGGATACTGTCCGCCAGCCCTGTCGCCCCCCTCGCGGGGGGCGTGGATTGAAATCAGAATTCTGACGCCATGCTCAAACGCCATTTAGCGTCGCCCCCCTCGCGGGGGGCGTGGATTGAAATTCCTTCGCGTTTACGGCCCGGCGGCCCTGGTTTTGTCGCCCCCCTCGCGGGGGGCGTGGATTGAAATTCCTTCGCGTTTACGGCCCGGCGGCCCTGGTTTTGTCGCCCCCCTCGCGGGGGGCGTGGATTGAAATTGCATGGCGTAGAAGCCGTCGTACAGCCCCTGAGGTCGCCCCCCTCGCGGGGGGCGTGGATTGAAATACCGCCCCCGCGCCGTCCGTCTCCCCCACAATGGTCGCCCCCCTCGCGGGGGGCGTGGATTGAAATTTAACGTGTTATTATATAAGCACGTTAAGAAACGGTCGCCCCCCTCGCGGGGGGCGTGGATTGAAATTGCTCTCCATCACTAAAAGGAGAACAGGTTACAGGTCGCCCCCCTCGCGGGGGGCGTGGATTGAAATTGCTTTACGCCGGACGGAGATAGCTTCTTCTACGTCGCCCCCCTCGCGGGGGGCGTGGATTGAAATATCGCAAAAACCGTCCATATTTTCCATGCGTGGGGTCGCCCCCCTCGCGGGGGGCGTGGATTGAAATTTTGTAATACGCCTGGTTCCGTGCAACCACATCGGTCGCCCCCCTCGCGGGGGGCGTGGATTGAAATAATCCCCGTGTATTGCGCAATAGTTTCTGGTAAGTCGCCCCCCTCGCGGGGGGCGTGGATTGAAATCCGCATTCCCTCTATGGTATCCGCCCGTGCAATGGTCGCCCCCCTCGCGGGGGGCGTGGATTGAAATTGGAATATCTGAAAGGGGCGGACCAGAACACCAGGTCGCCCCCCTCGCGGGGGGCGTGGATTGAAATACCGGGTCCACATCCCACACGGAGGCTTGCAGGTGTCGCCCCCCTCGCGGGGGGCGTGGATTGAAATTGTAAATGGCCGTCAGCCATATCACAATGTCCTCCGGTCGCCCCCCTCGCGGGGGGCGTGGATTGAAATGGCCTGCCCGCCGCCGCCCCGCTCGTCCCTGTGACGTCGCCCCCCTCGCGGGGGGCGTGGATTGAAATCTCCTTACGCCGCCAGCGCCGTCTCCATGTAGGAGTCGCCCCCCTCGCGGGGGGCGTGGATTGAAATTGGAGAGGCGGGTTGTAGATTTCCAGCGCGGCGGGTCGCCCCCCTCGCGGGGGGCGTGGATTGAAATTTGAAGATGAGGAATTCCATTTTGAATGCCTGAAAGTCGCCCCCCTCGCGGGGGGCGTGGATTGAAATTCGAGTCACCCAGGATTTGGGCCGGTCGATGGAA
>NZ_QWKI01000100.1 GCF_009911645.1 Pseudoflavonifractor sp. 60 | reverse complement strand
GGATTGAAATTCCATCAGACCTTCACCTCGCTTGTCTTGGTCCGGTCGCCCCCCTCGCGGGGGGCGTGGATTGAAATGCTTACATCGGCCACTGATACGCGCAGGACGTGGGTCGCCCCCCTCGCGGGGGGCGTGGATTGAAATATTTTCCCAATCAGGGTATGTAACCATATCACAGTCGCCCCCCTCGCGGGGGGCGTGGATTGAAATATCTGTTCCCGTCCAGTTTCGCAGCACATAGATT
>NZ_QWKI01000099.1 GCF_009911645.1 Pseudoflavonifractor sp. 60 | reverse complement strand
GGATTGAAATTCCATCAGACCTTCACCTCGCTTGTCTTGGTCCGGTCGCCCCCCTCGCGGGGGGCGTGGATTGAAATTCCAGCTGCCTCAAGGCCGCCTGGACCGCCACGAGTCGCCCCCCTCGCGGGGGGCGTGGATTGAAATCAGGAAATCAACGCCTCCTTTGACAACGTCCACAAAGTCGCCCCCCTCGCGGGGGGCGTGGATTGAAATCTCCCAGGACGTCTCCGGCTTTGTCCACGGCGTCCGTCGCCCCCCTCGCGGGGGGCGTGGATTGAAATTCCAGCTGCCTCAAGGCCGCCTGGACCGCCACGAGTCGCCCCCCTCGCGGGGGGCGTGGATTGAAATCTCCCAGGACGTCTCCGGCTTTGTCCACGGCGTCCGTCGCCCCCCTCGCGGGGGGCGTGGATTGAAATAATAATTTCCCGGAGGCGGGCAATCCCCTTTTCGTGTCGCCCCCCTCGCGGGGGGCGTGGATTGAAATCAAAACCAGGCGTGATACAGGATGCTGTCCAGCAGTCGCCCCCCTCGCGGGGGGCGTGGATTGAAATATCCATTGGCTGCTTCCTCCTCCGGCTTGTGGCGGTCGCCCCCCCCGCGGGGGGCGTGGATTGAAATCAAAACCAGGCGTGATACAGGATGCTGTCCAGCAGTCGCCCCCCTCGCGGGGGGCGTGGATTGAAATATCCATTGGCTGCTTCCTCCTCCGGCTTGTGGCGGTCGCCCCCCTCGCGGGGGGCGTGGATTGAAATCACCCAAGGGTGGAGATCGAGATTGAGGAGGCTGGGTCGCCCCCCTCGCGGGGGGCGTGGATTGAAATCTCTTTACCTCTCTGCTGATCTGCGCCGAGTGCGGTCGCCCCCCTCGCGGGGGGCGTGGATTGAAATTCCCAGGTCAGCTTTTTCAGCACCTCCACGATGAGTCGCCCCCCTCGCGGGGGGCGTGGATTGAAATTGACGATCACCAACAAGGACCGGCTGGAGGTCAGTAGTCGCCCCCCTCGCGGGGGGCGTGGATTGAAATTTCCGGACGCGGAGCAGCTGAAAGCGCTGGTCCGGTCGCCCCCCTCGCGGGGGGCGTGGATTGAAATCCTTGTTAGGTAGAAGTCCTCCGGCTCCATAGAGGTCGCCCCCCTCGCGGGGGGCGTGGATTGAAATACCGCCGACGGAAAAAGCGCCGTGCTGGACGGCATGTCGCCCCCCTCGCGGGGGGCGTGGATTGAAATATACATGAGCATGGTAGAACTGCCCGGCGGCGGATGTCGCCCCCCTCGCGGGGGGCGTGGATTGAAATCCTTCCATACCTTCCAGGAGTGGAAAGCCCGCGGGTCGCCCCCCTCGCGGGGGGCGTGGATTGAAATAACCCGGAGGCGGTGAGCAGCGAGGGCTGCTACGGTCGCCCCCCTCGCGGGGGGCGTGGATTGAAATTTGGTACCGTCGGCGTCTCTTCTCCAAAAACTCCCGTCGCCCCCCCTCGCGGGGGGCGTGGATTGAAATAAGTATGGCGTCTCTATAGACGTTGAAACTCCGCCGTCGCCCCCCTCGCGGGGGGCGTGGATTGAAATATCTCCAGCCCCGTGTTGAAGAACACGTACCTGACGTCGCCCCCCTCGCGGGGGGCGTGGATTGAAATTGCCACTTCCGCTTCATGGCCGCCCCCTTCTGCCGTCGCCCCCCTCGCGGGGGGCGTGGATTGAAATCAGATCAAAGTCCCCTCCCGGTAGGGGTTAGCCGGGTCGCCCCCCTCGCGGGGGGCGTGGATTGAAATCTTTGGAACTCATTGATCGCGGCTTGAATGACAGTGTCGCCCCCCTCGCGGGGGGCGTGGATTGAAATCCCAAAATCCCTCAACACAGCCGCGCCTCGTATCGTCGCCCCCCTCGCGGGGGGCGTGGATTGAAATTGCCACTTCCGCTTCATGGCCGCCCCCTTCTGCCGTCGCCCCCCGCGCGGGGGGCGTGGATTGAAATCCCAAAATCCCTCAACACAGCCGCGCCTCGTATCGTCGCCCCCCTCGCGGGGGGCGTGGATTGAAATCAAAGGAACATCCCTACCAGCGCAGGCGTTTATTGTCGCCCCCCTCGCGGGGGGCGTGGATTGAAATCCGTGACGCACTCCATACTTCCAAGCGGCTTTGCTGTCGCCCCCCTCGCGGGGGGCGTGGATTGAAATTTATTTAAAACTTATCTAAAAATTAACTATTTATCGTCGCCCCCCTCGCGGGGGGCGTGGATTGAAATATTCGCTCTGGCTCCGATGCCTTCCGTCCCCGAAGGTCGCCCCCCCTCGCGGGGGGCGTGGATTGAAATCTCCGATGCCCTGTCCCGTATGGTGGCTTTTGCCCGTCGCCCCCCTCGCGGGGGGCGTGGATTGAAATGTCAAAAATCTGCTGAAGAGAGGAAGAAAAAGGGGAGTCGCCCCCCTCGCGGGGGGCGTGGATTGAAATCTGGATGGGCTACCAGGCCCTGCCCGTCACAATGGTCGCCCCCCTCGCGGGGGGCGTGGATTGAAATCAGCCCGTGGTCGTCCCCCTGCCGCCGGAACCACGGTCGCCCCCCT
>NZ_QWKI01000098.1 GCF_009911645.1 Pseudoflavonifractor sp. 60 | reverse complement strand
GGATTGAAATCCCAAAATCCCTCAACACAGCCGCGCCTCGTATCGTCGCCCCCCTCGCGGGGGGCGTGGATTGAAATGAGCACGAGAAAGCCCTGATGATTGTGGGCGATGTCGCCCCCCCTCGCGGGGGGCGTGGATTGAAATTCAAATTCTCCTTTTTTCTCACAATCCGGGCAGAGTCGCCCCCCTCGCGGGGGGCGTGGATTGAAATTGGGCCATGGGCCGCCGGGATGAGGTACAGGAGTGTCGCCCCCCTCGCGGGGGGCGTGGATTGAAATATTATTTGCTCCCCTCTATCTCCTGGTATCAATAGTCGCCCCCCTCGCGGGGGGCGTGGATTGAAATCTTCTCCTCCACGTTGTAAACGTTGCTGCACAGGCAGTCGCCCCCCTCGCGGGGGGCGTGGATTGAAATACTGTAGTATGTCATTGTCATCAGGACCTGATGGTGTCGCCCCCCTCGCGGGGGGCGTGGATTGAAATGACAAAGACAACCTGGACACGATCCAGTATTGTGTCGCCCCCCTCGCGGGGGGCGTGGATTGAAATATCTTCCGTGCCCCCGTTCAGCACCGTTTCCGCGTCGCCCCCCTCGCGGGGGGCGTGGATTGAAATCTGGGCCTTTTGCTCGATATGGGCAATATACCGCTGTCGCCCCCCTCGCGGGGGGCGTGGATTGAAATAGACAGGAATGCGGCCACGGAATTGATGGCGGCCCGTCGCCCCCCTCGCGGGGGGCGTGGATTGAAATACCAACAGCTGGCTGGCGGAGCCGTGGGAGGACACCGTCGCCCCCCTCGCGGGGGGCGTGGATTGAAATACCCTGGAGCGCCGGGCGGCCTCCCGGACAGCGGCGTCGCCCCCCTCGCGGGGGGCGTGGATTGAAATTGGATGGTGTCGGCCAGCAGCACGGAAATGATCCCGGTCGCCCCCCTCGCGGGGGGCGTGGATTGAAATCCGTCACCTGTCACCCGCCATTTTCAAAAACTAAGTCGCCCCCCTCGCGGGGGGCGTGGATTGAAATTCCTGCTTATAGGCAAGCCAGTCGGTGAATGCGGGTCGCCCCCCTCGCGGGGGGCGTGGATTGAAATTGTAAAAAGGCCAAGATCGACAGCGTCAAGCCTCGTCGCCCCCCTCGCGGGGGGCGTGGATTGAAATAGTATCTCGTAAGCAAGGGTTATGTCCGGGGCGGTGTCGCCCCCCTCGCGGGGGGCGTGGATTGAAATTTGGGAGAACGGAATTGTAAACGAGTGTGCCTTTGTCGCCCCCCTCGCGGGGGGCGTGGATTGAAATTCCACCGTCTGGCCGACTTCCTCATATATGCCCCGTCGCCCCCCTCGCGGGGGGCGTGGATTGAAATTTTTCCCCCGTCATTTGGAGGTAGCTCCCCTTGCTGTCGCCCCCCTCGCGGGGGGCGTGGATTGAAATTTCGACTGCGGTAATGGTGGAGGACGAAAACGAGGTCGCCCCCCTCGCGGGGGGCGTGGATTGAAATCGTGCCGGGATGCTGCTTACATCCAGTCCCAGCAGTTGCCCCCCTCGCGGGGGGCGTGGATTGAAATTTTTTATCCGTACCGCATTCACACTCCTTCCGACGGTCGCCCCCCTCGCGGGGGGCGTGGATTGAAATCGTGCCGGGATGCGGCTTACATCCAGTCCCAGCAGTTGCCCCCCTCGCGGGGGGCGAGGATTGAAATTTTTTATCCGTACCGCATTCACACTCCTTCCGACGGTCGCCCCCCTCGCGGGGGGCGTGGATTGAAATCACACTGGTTTTGAACGCCTTGAAAAAGCCCAGAGCGTCGCCCCCCTCGCGGGGGGCGTGGATTGAAATATCAGAGATGGAGAGATTATCGTCAATGGTGAAGGTCGCCCCCCTCGCGGGGGGCGTGGATTGAAATCTTGATCTATGGACAAATGGTAATTACCTGCATGCGTCGCCCCCCCCGCGGGGGGCGTGGATTGAAATCACAGTCAGTAGCATAAAAAAGCCGGTCATAGCGTCGCCCCCCTCGCGGGGGGCGTGGATTGAAATATTGCCATAGATCCATTTAAACTCCGGTCCGGAAAAGTCGCCCCCCTCGCGGGGGCGTGGATTGAAATTGTCACATTGGGCGGCCCCAATATCTATGTTGATAGTCGCCCCCCTCGCGGGGGGCGTGGATTGAAATGATCTGGCTGAGCACTTTGAAGTAACGGAAGATTGTCGCCCCCCTCGCGGGGGGCGTGGATTGAAATGCCATGAGCCTCCCCACCCGGCTGGTCGACGAAGGTCGCCCCCCTCGCGGGGGGCGTGGATTGAAATACGCTGTACAACGTGGCCCCGGTTATCATGGTGAACGTCGCCCCCCCTCGCGGGGGGCGTGGATTGAAATTTCCCAGGGGGCACGGTTCAAGAGTGGTTCGACTAGTCGCCCCCCTCGCGGGGGGGCGTGGATTGAAATCGGAGTGGAGTAACCTATCTTACACCTTTGAAGGTCGCCCCCCTCGCGGGGGGCGTGGATTGAAATAAGGAAGGATTTAGCTGAACAGCTGGAAATCCCCGTCGCCCCCCTCGCGGGGGGCGTGGATTGAAATCTCGTCAAACATGGGGTAAACCAGGCCATCTGGTCGCCCCCCTCGCGGGGGGCGTGGATTGAAATTCTGCGTCTCTGCTCCAGAGCCTGGGTGGCGACACGTCGCCCCCCTCGCGGGGGGCGTGGATTGAAAT
>NZ_QWKI01000097.1 GCF_009911645.1 Pseudoflavonifractor sp. 60 | reverse complement strand
TTTTCTTGTCTACATCATCGCCATAAGGCTTTTTTTGAACCACTCGCCTAGCGAGTGGTTTTCTTTATACAAAAAATCGCCCATCCCCGGACGGGATGGGCGAAGGAATCTGCGGCGATTTTGCGCCGGCCCGCCTCACGTCGCCTGAGGTAGGGTCACAATGGCTTTAAACAGGTCTCCGTCCACAGCCAGCTCGAAGAAGCCGCCCTGGAGCTCGGTAAGGGACCGGGCGATGGACAGGCCCAGTCCGGACCCCTCTGTGGAACGGGACTCCTCCCCCCGCACGAACCGCTCCATCAGCCGTTCAGCGGGGACGTTCAGGGGCTCCCGGGAGATGTTCTTCACCTGGAGCGCCACCTGGCCCTTCCCCCGCTCCAAGTCCAAATAGATGCGGGTCCCCTCCATGGCGTACTTGGCGCAGTTGGACAGCAGGTTATCCAACACCCGCCACAGGTGCCGCCCGTCGGCGTAGACCCAGGTCTCCCCCTCGGGCATGGTTGTCACCAGGGTCAGCTTCCGGCCAGCCAGCTTCTCCTCCCACTCCCCCAGGGCTTGGTCGATGAGCTGGGACATACCGATCTTCTCCCGGGTCACCGACAGAACCCCTGTGGACGCCTTGGAGGCCTCCACCAGGTCCTCGGTGAGCTTTTTCAGCCGCTGGGACTTGCGGTCCAGTACCTCGATATAGTCCCGCGCCTTGGGGTCGGTCTGTTCGGTGGACTTGAGGAGGTTGACATAATTGATAATGGAGGTGAGAGGGGTCTTCAGGTCGTGGGAGACATTGGTAATCAGCTCCGCCTTGAAGCGCTCGCTCTTCATCTTCTCGTCCACCGCCCCGGCCAGACCCACCGAAATATTGTTCAGGTCCTCCGCCTGAAGGCGCAGGTCGTAGGGCATCCTGCGGGTGTCGATTTGATACTCCAGGTCGCCTCCGGCAATGGTCTTGGTGCCCTGACGCAGGCGGTAGTAGCCGTAGGTCCACCAGGCTATGAAGCAAACAACCGCCAGTTGAATCACCCAGTAGATCAGCAGAAAGAACCCGTCATAAACTCCCCTGGCAATCAGCCAGAAGGTGAACAGCACATAAATTCCAAAGCCCAGCACCATCTTCCAAGTGAAGGGCAGGCATTGAACAAACTCATGGACGCTCCTGAGCGTCCATGACACCACCCTGCACAGCAGGGTGGTGTTGGCCAGGCAGCGGGCCTTGAGCCGGACCGCCAAAGTCCGCAGCAAAAGGGCGCTGCACCCCACCCCGGCGGCAAAAAGGGCCCCAGTCCCCATCACGCCCAGGTTGAAGAAGGTCTCAAAGTCCTCATTCTGTATGGCGTAGGAGTTGACGGTTCCCCAGTAGAGCTGATCCCCCGCCCAAATGGTGCAGCAGGCCAGCATGACAACAGCGGCGATGGCGGCGGCAGCGTACAGGTCAAAGAAGATCCGATCCTGCCAGCTGAGGACAACGCCCTCCTCTCCCTTTTTGTGTCCGGCGGTCCATAAAATCCAAATCAGCGCAAACAGCATCAGGCCCCCCAGCCAGCAAAAGCCGGTGAGATAGTGGTCGAAGAAGGCCCGGTCGTTCTGCCAGGCGGCCCGGATTATGGTGAACTCGTCATGGACAAAAACGCTGCCTGTGTTAATCTCCTCCGGGACCCCGTACTCCAGCACCACCTTGACGGCTTCGGCGCTCTCCCCCTCCACCTTCGGCGCGACAGGCGTTATGTCAGCTTCGGCATACGGGTCCTCATAGTAAACATACGACTCCCCCTCGCGGAGCTCAAAGGAGAAGTAGTGTACCGTCTGCACCACACCGGAAAGTGTTTCATCCTCCCTCAGGTTGGTGCCCAGAAGAGTCTGCCCGTTGTCGGTGAGTACCCGGAAGCGGAACCAGGTGTTGTCCCGGGAAAAGCGCTCCTCCACTGCGGCCCGCTGTTCCCGAAGGTACTCCGCATCGGCGTAGGCCAGAGGGCCGGCCCTTCCAGCCTCCATCTGCTGCTCCAGCAGTTCCAGCTCCTGGGACAGGTGTATTCCCTCCACCAGCTCCAGCCGGCGGTTTTCCACCGCGTTTTGGTACCGGACGCTGTCCTGCCAGCTGTCACTGACCACCGATCGGAAGCTGACTCGTGCCTGTACTCCGAACAACCCCGTCCCAAAGGCAGCGGCCAGGAGCACCACCCAGACGCAGACCTTGGCGGCCAGACTGTTTTGCAGCTTCTTCACAGCTAAGCCCCCTTCTCGATCTTATAGCCCAGGCCCCAGACCACCTTTAAATACCGGGGCTCGGCGGGGTTGATCTCAATCTTCTCCCGCAGGTGGCGGATGTGGACGGCCACCGTGTTCTCCGAGCCGTAGGCCGGGTCGTTCCACACCTGCTCATAGATCTGGGCGGAGGAGAACACCTGACCCGGATGGGACAGCAGCAGCTTCAGGATGTTGTACTCGATGGGGGTCAGGGAGATGGGCTCCCCGTCCACGGTGACCACCTTGGCCCCGTCGTCCATAGAGATGGGGCCGGCAGTAATCAGGCCCGGCCCCTTCTCCGCACCCCCCAGGGCAGTGTACCGCCGCAGCTGGCTCTTCACCCGGGCGATCACCTCCAGAGGATTGAAGGGCTTGGTAATGTAGTCGTCCGCCCCAATGTTCAGACCCAGAATTTTGTCCGTGTCTTCGCTTTTGGCGGTGAGCAGGATGATGGGCACATTGCTCCCCTCCCGCAGCTTGGCGGTGGCCCGGATCCCGTCCAGCTCCGGCATCATAATGTCCATCAGGATCAGGTGGATCTCGTGGCTCTCCGCCGCCCGAAGGGCCTCCCTGCCGTTGTAGGCCTTGAGGGTCTGGTAGCCCTCGCTGGTGAGGTAGATATCCAGCGCGGACACGATATCTCTGTCATCGTCGCAGATCAAAATAGTGTACATTGGCCGCTCCTCCCCTGTTTCTCTCCCAGTTTCATTCAGCCGGGCACTGTGTTTCTGGGATATAGGATAGCACAGACAGTTTAAATCGCAAGGGGGAAAATATTAAGAACCGCTTAATTTTTACGGGAGAACCCCAAATTTCTCCTCCCAATGGGAGAGAAGCGGGAAAATCCTGGCTTGCGCGGCGGAGCGGGCTGTGATATACTAAAATATTAGAGAAAACAGCACAGGGGAGGCGGACAGCTTCCCTGTTTTGTCGTGGATTTCTAAAAGAGAGGAGCGAAATACATATGGATAAGGCCCAGTTGCAGCTGACACAGGAAAAGCTGATGTTAAAGGCGAAGCTGTCCCCCAAGCTGCTCCGGCTGGACGAACCGGTAGACCCGGATTGGCTGGAGGCATTCGAGGCGGAGCGGAACATCGACCTGCCCTGGGACTACCGGGAGATTATTCTGAACTATGGGGACGGCGGCTATGTGCCCGACGTGCTGAGCAAGCGGTATTGGCGGCCCCTGGAGGAGATGGCGGAGATCGCGGGCCCTCTGGACGCACTCTTTCTGCCAACTGCGGCGGAGGACGTGACCAGGCTGCCCGGCCAGCTGCCCCTGATGGGCCACAAGGACCTGTGCTGGTCGCTGATCACCGCCGGCCCCTGGAAGGGGGAGGTGTGGACGCTGGGGCACTTCGGCGTGCTCCGGGCCCCGGCGTGCAGCTTCGCCCAATGGCTGGAGCTGGTGCTGGACGGGACTTTGGAGCCCTACCTCACCTACTGCCTCACCGGGGCCCAGGGGCGGCAGGCCTGGGTCCGCCCCCTGCCTGACTTGGGGAATGCAGCCCCCATCTGGGCGCCGGGGGAGGACCCGGTCCAGCGGTGCGCCCGCTGGCTGGAGGACAACCGCTTTGTCCACCAGGGCCCCAGCAGCAGCTGGAGCGACTATCTGCGGGGGCAGATCAGCCACACCCTCCACCCCCTGCCCCAGGAGCGGGACCGGCAGCTGGCTATCCGCCGGGAGGCCCAGAAGCTGCCGGACTGGCAGTGGGACACCGAGTGGACCAAAAAGTGGGCCCGCATCGGCCAGCTGATCCAGGTCATCCGGGCGGCGGAGGAACAGGGAGAGGCGTGGGCCGCCCAGGGCCCGGAGGAGGAGCTGTACCGTCAGGCGGCGGAGCTGCTCCACGCCAAGCGCTTTCAGGCCCGTGGGGAGGGGGTCCGGGACCTGTCATTCCTGGAGGGTCTGGCCCGGCTGAAGGAGCTGGACCTGTGGGACAACGACATCGAGGACCTGTCCCCTCTGGCCACCCTCACCGGCCTGCGGGAGCTGAGCCTGCCCTACAACCTGATTTCCGACCTGTCCCCCCTAGCAGGACTGGACAAGCTGGTGCAGCTGAAGGTCTACGGCAACCAAATCACCAGCCTGGAGCCCCTGCGGGGACTGACCAATTTGAACGTGCTGAACCTGCGGGGCAATCCCCTGGAGCCGGGGACCCTGGCCTGTCTGCGCAAGTGCAGGCGGCTGGGGATGCTGGACCTGGCCGGCACCGGCCTGGAGGACATCTCTGACCTGGAGTTCTGCCGGGCCTGGAATCTGGACTTGTACGACAATCCGGACCTCACCGGACTGGAGGTCATCTCCACCATGAAGAAGCTGAGCTGCCTCTATCTGGACACGGCCATTGCCCAGCGGTACGATATCCCCGCCCTGGCCCCTCAGCTCACCCAGCACGTGGAGCTGGGCGGCCTCTCCCTCTATGTCTGGCCGGAGAAGTATTTCGATTGAGCAGTCTCGAAGGGAAACGAGATCCTATCATAAAAAAGGGGGATACACCGCTATGCCGCACCTTCCCAACAGACACCAGGCACACCCGGACCAGCGCACCAAAATGCTGGAAACTCCCGTTGACAAGCTGATTCTCACCCTGGCGGCCCCCACCATCGTCAGTATGCTGGTGACCTCCATCTACAACATGGCGGACACCTACTTTGTCTCCCAGCTGAACACCAGCGCCTCGGGGGCGGTGGGGGTGGTGTTTTCATTGATGGCCATCATCCAGGCGGTGGGCTTCACCGTGGGTATGGGCTCAGGGTCCATCGCCTCCCGGCTGTTGGGTCAGGACAGAGGGGAGGAGGCCAACACCTATGCCTCCTCCGGTGTGGCGGCCGCCCTGGTGGTGGGAGCGCTTATGGCGGGCACAGGGCTGGCTCTGCGGGAACAGCTGATATGGCTATTGGGCAGCACCGCCACGATCCACCCCTATGCCATGGACTACGCCTTATACATCATCCTGGGCGCACCGGTGATGATCCTGTCCTTCACCCTGAACAATCTGCTGCGCTGGCAGGGGAAGGCCAATCTGTCCGTTTTCGGCCTGGCCACCGGCGGCATTCTGAACATGGTGCTGGACCCCATCTTTATCTACCTGCTGGATATGGGCATCGCCGGGGCGGGGGCGGCAACTCTGCTCAGCCAGTGTGTCAGCCTTTGTATTTTGACCTCCTTCTTTCTGCTGAATAAAAGTGATTTGAAGGTGACGCCGGGAAAGATCTCCCGCTCCCCCGGGATATATTTGGCTATTTTAAAGCAGGGAATGCCCTCCTTCTTCCGCCAAGGTGTTCTGTCCGCCGCCACCATGGCCCTGAACTACAACGCTAAAATTTACGGTGACGCGGCGGTGGCCGCCCTGTCCATCGTAACCAAGGTGTTTATGGTGATCCAGTCCATTGTGATTGGCTTCGGCCAGGGCTTCCAGCCGGTGCTGGGCTACAACTATGGGGCGAAGCGGCTGGACCGGGTCAAGGAGGCGGTGAGCTTTTCGGTAAAGACCTGTACCGTCATCCTCACGGTGGGAGCGGTTGTGGGCTTCTTTCTGGCCCCCCACATCATCGCCCAGTTCCGCCGGGATGACGCCATGGTGATTGCCATCGGGACCCGGGCTTTCCGCTATCAGTGCCTCACCCTGCCCCTGGGGGCGGTGCTGGTCTTTGCCAATATGTTCTTCCAGTCCCTGGGGAAATCCTGGCGGGCGGTGGTGCTGGCCGTCTGCCGACAGGGGCTGTATATCCCGCTGGTCTACATCATGTCGGCCCGGCTGGGCCTGTCAGGGCTGGAGATGACCCAGGCCTGCGCCGATGTGCTGTCCTTTGTTCTGTCCGCATCGGTGATTGTCCACTACTTTAAAACGGAGTTCGGGCGGGAATAGGGCGGGTTTTCGTCTTGCAACACCGCCCAGAATTTGGTATGATAGAGAGGTACATTTTTTGGGAGATGATGGTATGCAGCAAGGTATCTGCTATATTGTAGGGGCTATGTCCCTCACCCCCGACCTGCGGCCCTGCCCCCGCCGAGAGGACTATGTGATCGCCGCCGACCGGGGCTTTGACTCTCTGATGGCCTACGGCGTAAATCCCAACCTGGCAGTGGGAGACTTCGACTCCCTGGGCCACCGGCCCAACCACGCCAACGTCATCCAGCTGCCCACCGAGAAGGACGACACTGATATGGTCTTCGCCCTGCGCAAGGGGCTGGAGCTGGACTACCGCCGGTTTATCCTGCTGGGAGGCGTGGGCGGACGGCTGGAACACACCCTGGGCAACCTCCAGCTTTTGGACTGGCTGACCCTCCGCGGGGCCCAGGGCTTCCTGGCGGGGGAGAAAACGGCGGCCACCTGTATCCGGGACGGCCAGCGCCTCACCTTCCCCCCCTCCATGTCCGGCTACCTCTCCGTGTTCTGCAACAGCGGCAGGGCGGAGGGGGTCTCTCTGGCAGGGCTGAAGTTTCCGCTGGACCATGACACCCTTACCAGCAACTTCCCCCTGGGGGTGAGCAACCAGTTCCTGGGAGAGAGCGCCGTTGTCTCGGTGGAGAAGGGCAGTCTGCTGCTGCTGTGGGAGGACAAGGGGGATTTCTACTCCTGTCTGCCCAGGCTGTGGGCACAATAGGTCCCGCTCCTCCTCACGGTCTGGCCCGAAGCGGAGAGAAACGATTGATCTCCATGAGACAGGCATAATAGCTGGAGCTATAACTCAGGGGAAGCGGCAACTTTTCCCTTGCCTTTTTAACCCTAATGTGGTATAGTAATCTGACTTTTCCCGGGAGGAGGTGTCCGCTGTGGGCGAGGCGGTAAAAATTGTCGCCAAAAACAACAAGGCCTATCACGACTATTTCATTGAGGAGAAGTACGAGACCGGCATTGAACTGGCGGGTACCGAGGTGAAATCCATTCGCCTGGGCAACGTCAATCTGAAGGACTCCTTCTGCCTTATCAAGGACGGGGAGATTTCCGTCCTGGGGATGCACATCAGCCCCTATGAGAAGGGGAACATCTTTAACAAGGACCCCCGGCGCCCCCGGCGGCTGCTGATGCACAAGCGGGAGATCATGCGGCTGTTTGGGCGCATCAAACAGGACGGCTATTCCCTGATCCCCCTGGCCGTCTACTTCAAGGGCCCCCGGGTCAAGCTGGAGATCGGCCTGGCCAAGGGCAAGAAGCTCTATGACAAACGGGAGTCCGCCGCCCGCCGGGACGCTAAGCGGGAGATTGACCGGGCTATGAAGACCCGGAACCGGTAATGTCCCGCCTTTGGACCGCCTTTGCCGCCCTGCGGGGCATCCTGGGCGGGCTGCTGGGGGCCTGGCTGACGGCCCGGCTGTGGCTGTGGACCACCTGGAGTCTGGACTTTCTGGGTAGCTGCGCCATCCTGATCCTGCTGTTGGCCGGGGGTGCCGCCTGTCTGGGCTACTGGCTGCTGCGGGGTCTGCGGAACGGGCGGTTTGCCAGGTGGACCACCTGCCTCTGCACCGTTTTGGGAGCCGGCGCGGCGGTCGTTCAGGAATTGGGCGGTCAGTACGCTCTGGCGCTGGCAGTGGGGCTTGCCGCGGTGCCCTCCGCGGTCCTGTGTCAAAATACCCTGCTGCGGTACTCCGACCCCATCTGGTACGCCAATCCCAAACGGACCGCCTGTGTCCGGGCCGGCAACAGTCTCTACAACTGCCGCCTCTATGACGCCGATCAGCCCCCTCTGCCCCCCTCCTTTCAGGTGGGCGGAACCGGTATGCTGATCCATGTCAGCGGTATGACCATCCGCGTGGAGCACTTTTTCCGCAAGGGCTACACCTTTTCCGTAGACGAGGTGAAGGGGGTCATCGTGGGACCGCCCAACGGCAGCAACGTCCTCTACGACCGGGAATTTCGGGCGCTGGCAAAATTCGGCGCCTCCCAGCCCAACGGCCGCCTGTTTGTCCAGTACCTGGAGCACTGGGAAATTCCCTTTTATGATTACCGCAACAGCGTTCCGCTTATCCCGGAACAGAAGCAGGAGGCGGCTGTGGAGACGCCGCCCACCCCTGCTCCAGCGCCGGAATCCGCGCAGGCGCCCCCGCTGTACAGGCCGGACTCCTCTCTGCCCAACTACTTCTCCCTCCCCCTGCGTCTCCCCGCGCCCACCGCCTCTATCTGCATCATCGTGGCGGGATTCATCCTGAGCTTCACCGCCTTTGCGGCCATTCCGGTTTTGGTGGGAACCTTTGCCGCCCCAAGTCAGGTGAGCTTTCTGATGACCTATGTGTGGGGCCCCGTCTCTCTAGTCTTGATAGTGGGCCCCATTGCGGTGCTGACCCTCACCGGGCGTCTGCTTCCCGCTGAGCTGGAGGTGGACGACGGGCGGATATACCAGCTGGGCTTTTTCCTGAACCGGCGGGAGTTGACCGGGCAGATTGCCGCCTTTCGCCAGGACCGCTCCGACAACTGCTGGGTCCTTCTGGACCATAGAAACAGACCTATCGTCAAGTTCAGCGGAGACACCTTGGAGGCCTCCATGCTGCTGAAATATCTGAGAGAGCAAAATATCCCTTGGCTCCGCGACGAGAGCCAGGAAAGGAATTGATCTTATGTCTGACAAGAAAAATCCCATTGTCACCATTGAAATGGAGAACGGCTCCGTGATGAAAGCGGAGCTCTACCCCGAGACCGCCCCCAACAGCGTGAATAACTTTATCTCCCTGATTCAAAAGGGTTTCTACGACGGTCTAATTTTCCACCGCTGCATCCCCGGCTTTATGATCCAGGGCGGCTGTCCCCAGGGCACCGGCACCGGCGGCCCGGGGTACTCCATCAAAGGAGAATTTACCGAAAACGGCTTCCAGAATGACCTGATCCACCAGCGGGGCGTGCTGTCCATGGCCCGGGCAATGGACCCTAACTCCGCCGGGAGCCAGTTCTTCATCATGGTGGATCAAGCCCCCCACCTGGACGGCAGCTACGCTGCCTTTGGTAAGGTGATTGTGGGCATGGAGACCGCTGACGCCATTGTCTCCGCCAAAACCGACTGGAACGACTGCCCCCGCCAGAAACAGATGATGAAGAAGGTCACCGTGGATACCTTCGGCGTGGAGTACCCTGAACCGGAAAAAATCTGATCTCTCACCCGCTCTGACTCACAGGGCGGGTTTTTCTGTACCACTCGTGTTTTTTGTGGAAACGGAGTAAACCCGCCTTATACCCTGAACATTTAGGGTTGAACTGCTTTGTCTGCGGCAACGGTGTGGACACTCCCTACAAGCCCGACCCTTCTCGCCGCTGACTGCTTTGAGAATATGACCCGCTAAACAGCAAGGGGCAGCTCCACGCCGCTCCCTGAAAATTGTTACCAAATCGTAACACAATTCGACCGCCGCTTGTGATATACTATAAGTCCCAAGCGGTTGCATGGGGGCGTACCGGTTTCGACGGGGGTATAGAAGCAGGAATAGCGAGCGGATGCGCCTAACATCCTAAAAATGGGCACTTATAAATTAAAGAACGATAACGATTACGTTCTCGCCGCTGCTTAATGCGGCCGTCCTGCCCGGAAGGACCACGAGCCGGGTCTGGGCGTAGCCTTAGTGGTGCCCGTGCGTTCGGAAAGAGTTGACCGTTCCACGCATTATGACTCTACCAAGCTCAATAGTGTGACGACCCACGCTTGAGTGAGGGAATGTAAATGATCGTCTGCGCTCGGAGAAGTTTCTGTGGAAGTGCTTTCGGACGGGAGTTCAACTCTCCCCGCCTCCACCAGAAAAAGAGGTCAAAAAAGATTTTCGGTGAAAAAACCGAGAGATTTCAAGACCTCAGAGGCCCTTGGATAGTGAAAATCCAAGGGCCTCAAAATTTAGATTTTTCCCCACCTCCTATTCACTCAGGCAGGACTTAAACCTGCGGCACAACAGTTTCAAATAGGGCGCTACGATTTTGAGCGCCTGTATTGAGCGTCGATCCGTCAGTTCTAAAGGAATTGACAGACCGGCGCTTTTTGTTTTTCCAGGAAAACACAATACTCCCAGCGCCTGTTTTCAAAACAGGCAAAATCAAAAAGGGCCCCAGACTTTTCAGCGCAAAAAGTTGCCATTATATTAGAAAGCAAGGAGGATCAAAATGAACGCAGAAGAAAAAAACAGATACTTCCAAGAACTAACCCTGAACCTCCAGCACGAGGGCTTTGCCGTAAAACCGGAAACGGAGGAGGGCCTCCTGCCAATAGAGCTGGACGGACAGCGTCTCTGTCTCGCGCTGGATACCGGCTCGGTGAGGTACTGGCGGGAGGATACGGCGGATGATCACAGGAGCGCCGCTCTGGACAAAGCAATCTCTATCACCAAAACCACTGCCGAGTACATGTGCCAGATGGAGACGGCGCCCCAGCTGACAGCCAGCGGCCTGACGGGAGACTACAGGCTGCTGGCGGATTTCAACGATGTGGTTCTGGCGGGCCACCCCACCAGGTACGGCGTCCAGTTTGCTACCTGGGAACGTGTGCGGGAGCGCACTGGCCTGAACGCGGGGAACTTCTACGGACCTCCCGGCGGTGTGGACAGTTACACCGCGGCCAAGCGCGACTTCGCTACCCGCTCCGGCCTCATCCCCCACGTTGTCCTTTTTACTCCCGAACAACTTACAGAAGTCTATCGCAGTATCCATGAAACATTGGAAAACTTCAGCATTACCAGTGAACGGCAGGAGCATCTGAGCTCTGCGGCGGAACAAATAGAGCGCACTATCCCTGATTTGGAGGATCGAGTTGACATTTCCTTGCAAAAAGAGGAAGAATTTTGTGACTCACTCGATCCTGAACAAAGCGGTTATACATTTTTTATAGAATAACAACCCCACAGATGAACGATGGAAATGCCCGGAATCCACCGTGGGACCAATCGAACGCAGCGTCCCGGATCTGGAGGCGCTGGCAGAGGCGTCCAACCAAAAAGAGTTGGAGTTTGCGGCTATAGAGCCCCCGTGAGAGGGCGGGATGCAGTTAAGTTAAAACCCAATATTTGTACCAGATAAGGCCGTTTCCCTGAAAAAAGGGCAGCGCCTTTTTTCGTTTTGTCCTCTTTTCAGGGATTGGAAATACCAAAACAGGAGGACAGAAGAATATGGCACGATATTTCATGGGCGATACCCGCCTGGCGGGGTGAGCGGATGATGATGGACCCGTCCAGATCGCCGTCTACCCGCATTGACACCCGGAAAAAGAGGCCCCAGAAGAAGCTGCCCTGCAACCGGCCCACCAAGCCGAGGCAGCGTGAGTGGGAGATGAAAGAGGGCTTTGAGGAGGGCGGCGGCGTATGAGTTATGTGATCCAAGCGGTTTTGAGCAACCCCCGACGTCCGGAATGCGATCAGATCACTATCCCCTTTCCCATTCCCGTTGACCAGTACGATAAGACCATTGAGATGCTCCAGGCAATTGACCTGGGCTTTTCCGTCAACCGGGACTGCACTGTGGATGAAGTAAACAGCCGGTACAGCGTGCTGAACACCCTGGTGGGTACGCTGGTCAATATCGATCAGCTGGACTACCTGGCGAAACGGCTGGACGGCTTCTGCGCCGGCGAGGTCAGTCAGTTCCAGGCTATGGCTCACAAGCTGGGGCTGTCCGAAATCAAGGACTTTATTAACCTGACGTACTGTTGTCAACAGACAACGGTTATCACGGATTTCTCTGATTTGGAGCAGATCGGGAAAGACCACACAATGACACTGAACGGCGGCGCAATGCCGATAGACCAATACCAGGCAGTGAATGGCAAAGAAGCCGCCCTCCAGCTGATTAACGGCGGTAGAGGAGTCATCACCCCTTACGGTGTGGCCTACGACAACGGCATGAAGCTGGAACCGGTCTACAACGGACACCAGTTCCCCTCATATCTATACGATCACAGCCTGCTGGTGTTGGAGATCACGCCAAAACGGGGTCTTGTGGAGGGGAGCAATCCGGAATATCTGTACCTTCCCGCTTCGGAACACCAGATCGAGCGGACGCTGCTCCGTGTCGGCGTCACCACACTGCACGATGCTAAGATGCGCATCGACTGGGACGAGTTGCCGGAAAAAGTTGTGAATGCGCTGGAACTGGACCACCTGAGCGGCAGCGATCTCCCGGCCCTAAACCGGATGTGCCAGGCTATCGAGCCGCTGAAGGAGGCGGATATGGAGAAGCTGAATGCGGTAGTGCTGTTTGCGGAGGCTGGAGACATGATGGCCGTCCGCCAGCTGGCGGAAAACCTGGACCTGTTTGACTTTGTCCCCGGCCTCCAAACCCCGGAGGAATACGGCAGGCACATGATCCGGGAGTCCGGTCATTTCGACTACGACGAAAACCTGGAGGGCTTCTACGACTACCGCCGCTACGGTGAACAGCAGCTCCGGCAGGAAGGCGGGCAGTTCAACGAATGCGGCTATGTGGTGTACCAGGGCACAATGCCGCTGGAGGAGCTGATGATGGAGGACCCCGCAGAGAAGCATCAGCGGGAACAGGGACTCCGGATGGGAGGGGTGGCGCAATGATTCTTTACCTGGAGTGCCGGAGTTACGGTATTGCGCTCGATATCCCCACTACCCGTGATGAGGCGGCAAGCACGATCTTTAGCCTGATCGCAGGCTTTGAGGATGAGCCTGCGGAAATCAGCATCAGCGGTGTGAACAGCCCCATCCCCAACCTCTATCCGTATGTCCAGCACGCCGATCTGGAGAGCGGGGCTGACATTGAGAAGCTGAACACCCTGGACGCCAGAATCAACGGTATGACACAGGAGGAACAGCGCCTCTTTTCCGGGGCGCTGGAACTGGAATGTACCGGCGATCTGGACTTTGCGGTTCATGTCGCAAACAGCCTGGACCGTTATGAGATATTCCCTAAAATTAAGACAGACGAGGATCTGGGCCGCTTTCTGGTGGACACGGCGTTCATGACCGGAAAATTCTCCTTCCCCGATGAGGCCCGGCCTTACTTGGATTACAGTAAGATCGGCGCGGAGCAGCGGGATGCCCTTGGAGGGATATACACGCCCCATGGCCTTGTCAAACGCCGTGAGGAATCGCCAGTGCAGGAGGAGACGCCAAAAGCCATGCTTTTGACACTCACAGCCTCAGAACAGAGTTATCCCCTTGTCCTCCCCGCCTCCGAGAAGCAGCTGGGACAGGCAAAGGAGTCCCTGAGAATCGAGGACTTTGCTCAAGCGGTGATCGCCAGCGCCGAATATACAGCGCCCTATTTGAACCGGCTGATCCCTATGGACAGTATCACTGTAGAGGACGCCAATGAGATGGCTCTCTGTCTCCAGCGCCTTAAAAAAGACGGCGAGATCATAAAATACTGCGCCGCTCTGGAGGTGGAAGAACCGTCCACCTTCACCGAGGCCCTTGATATGGCCATCGACATCGACGACTATGAGCTGATCTCCGACAGCGAACGGGAGTATGGCCGTCAGGCCCTGCGCCGCATGGGTGCAAACGACGAAGTTCTGGAGGCCATAGAAGGCTGCACTGATTTTGACCGGCTGGGCAGTGAGATGATGGATGAGGACGGCGTTCGGCAAACCGGGTTCGGTCTGGTGCGCCGGCTGAGTAAGCCCTTTCCTCCTGCGCAAGAGCCGGACCAGCAGATGGGAGGTCTATCATGTTAAAGCTGAATATATCCAGCGGCAGGGTACTTGAACAGTTGAAACTGCCGGTGCCGCCGGATGAATTCAAACGGAAAGTTGATGAAATTCGTGCGGCGGGCCAACCCAATATCGCACCCACGGTATTGAACGCTGACAGTTCCGTCCCCGCACTCAACTGGCATCTCCAGCAAACCAGGCTGGACAGCGATTCCACGCTCCAGAAGCTGAACCAGCTGGCGGAGACAATAGACGGGATGAACGCGGCGGAACACTACCATCTGTCCAAGTCTCTGAACCCGGAGTCTCAACAGAGTCTGGACGATGTGCTTCGGATCGCCGCCCATATCAAACCGGCCAGCCTGGATTGCTACGAGGTCATTCCAGGTGTGACCTCCCACCAGGAGCTGGGCAGATGGCTGGTGGAGCATGACCGTCTGGAGGATAAGGTACCGGAGACTCTGCGGCCCTACCTGGACTATCGCTCCATCGGCATCGACTACTGTAACAGCCATGAGGGAGAGTTCCTGGCCGACAGCTACACCGGGATTCAGTCAGGCGCTATGGAGCAGGTCTTGGAAGAGCAGGGCGTCCTCCGCCTGACGCTTTCCACAGCAAAGGGTACATTTCCCCTCAGCTTTCCCGCCTCGGACGAGCGGCTGGAGCAGGCAAAAAGGGCGCTGGACGTGGAGGACTTCGCCCAGGCCGAAATCACCGCCGTCAAGTTCTCCTCTCCGTATCTGGACGGCCTCCTCCCGCTGGATACAATCACTGTGGAAGACGCCAATACGCTGGCGCTGTGCCTTCAGGAGATGGAGCAGGAGGACGGGGAACTGATGAAGTTCTGCGCTGTTCTGGAGGTGGAACAGCCGGGTGCCTTCACGGAAGCCGTCAGCATCGCCATGGACCGGGATGACTACGAGCGGGTCCCGGAGGATATGGATGAGTACGGGAAGCAGGTACTCCGCCGCACTGGGGCTGACGATGAAGTCATTGATACCATCGACGGGTATATGGATTTTTCCCGTCTGGGCGAGGACTCCATGGCAGAGGACGGCGTCCGGCGGACGGAGTTCGGTCTGGCGCGCCGTCTGAGCAAGCCTTTCCCTCCCGCACCGGAGATTGGGCAGGCGATGATGTAAAAAGTTTTTGTAGACTTTCGCCGGGAGTTGTGGTATCTATTGTTGCTGACCAAAAACGAAAGGGAGTGAAACCGTTGCAAATCAATATTTACAAGGACAAAATGCTGGGCGCCCGCCTGTTCGGGGCCTCAGTGCTGTTCAGTGCCACGCCCATCCCCCGCGAGGATGTACCCCAGGGCTGGTACTGCTACGACTTGCGGGGTACAGTCCGGCATCCGGACGAACCCCACGCACTGGTGGATATGGCGGAGGAAAACCATACCGGTTCGATCCTCTCCTATCTGCCGCTGAAAAAAGCCCATTCCCAGTTCCGGCTGGTCAAGGATATGTTCCAGATGACCGGTACAAATCCCTGCTTGGCGGAGTTCTGTGCTGAGGAAAAGATCCGCTGCCCTGAAACGCCTGTCCGCCATCAGCTGTGCCCCGCATCCCCCGAGGATGCGGGGCTTTTTTATGCTCAGACGCCGGAGAAGGATGAGGAGCTGGGGGCCATCGGCCATGTCCGCATCGACTTCGGACACAAGGGACGCGAGGGTTTCTACCATACCTGGTGGCCCAGAGGCCCCGAAGAGCTGAACACCCAGGAGTTCCGGGATGAGCTGGACAAGGTGGTGAACGATCTTCGCAAGGGAGTCCTGAAAGACCTCCCCTCCATGCGGCGGTACTGCTATGGCAGTAAGGGCGCCATTGCCGGCGGCTCCTGCTGCCAGAACTACGGCTTCACGCTGGAGACGGGACGGTATCTCTACCGCCTGCGTTGCAATCCCATAGAGGGCGACTATCAGTGCTATCTCAGCTGCTTCGACAAGCAGGCCCAGCAGATGGGTCTGACGGAAAAAGGACTCCAGGCGCTCAGAGACGCCGCCGATCCCACACTCCCCCATAGCTATGAGTGGTATGTGATCGAACACATCAACACGCCTGAGCGGCAAGTGACCCACCAGCTCCCGCTGGAGGGGGCCATGCAGTTATACGCCGGTCTTGACTGCGAGGACAAGCGGCTGGGGGTCACCAAGGACGGCATCGCCGCGGTGGATCTGGCCATCCATTGGGATGGCCGGGAGTGGCTGTCAGAGGACCGGCTGAGGATGGACGAATTCAAGGATGACCCGGTGGTGGCGGAGGCTGCCGCCCATCTCCGGCAGGTACTGGACGAAAGCCCGGCTGTCGGGCGGGTCACCTTCGCCAGTGGGGAACGGTGGAACTATACCGATCCGCAGAAGTACCTCCAGACTGTCCGTGAGGAACTGCCCTGCCACGCCGCCACCGGCTTCCGCTGTGAAACCCTGACCGATGACCCGGAGGTCCGCAAAGCCGTGGACGATATGCTCTGCGACCTGTATGGTGAGGAGAATCCCCGCCAGATCGAGGACTACGGTGGTACCGGCATGACGATGGGGGTATAGGCTGATGAGTGAATCAGATCGGATTTTTTACCCCAAAGCTGCGCTGAAACAATGGCTTGGCCGCGGAGCCCCCCAATCTTCTTATAATCTGGATGAGTTTCTGAAACTGATTGAGCCGACCTATCAGGCGTATGAGGAGTACATCCGAAGATGTGTTGCCGGTCTGACTACAGTCGCCGCACAGCGGGCGGCGCTCCATCAGGAGGAAGATATCACAAAACTGCGGGAGATTATTCTGAAATTGGTGCCATTCTGGGGCTTGGATGGAGGCGCCTACGCGGATAAAGAAACCTCCATCCAGCTGGAACGGCGGTACAGAGAATCATTTGACCAGGCCGTGTCAGCCGCGCGGAGATCCGGTCAGGCTCCCGCGCTGCCAGACAGCGCCAAAAATGATATTTTAATCGCATTGGAAATTCACCGTCAGGAGTTGGAAATCGACGGCGAACTGGATGACTGGATCGAGGAATGTGTGTCTCTGCAAAGACAGCTGCGGTCAGAGTGGCAGATGGACGCTGATCGCTCCCAGCAGACAGCGCCGGCAATGGAGGGTATGAGCTGATGAAAGACCTTGTTCAATGTACGGTTTCCCGCAATGATTTCCAGCGGTGGCTGGACTGGGGAAACGCGCCTTTGACAATCTGTACGGATGAGAAAGCCGTCACGATGCTCCTCAAAATCGAAAAAAAGCCGGTTGACTATCTGTACCAGACTGCCGTGGAAGCAGATGGCTGTATCTCCTGGAAAAACGGCCTGACGTTTTGCGGTGTACACGACATCGGAAAAAAGACACTGTATCTGACGAAGGGCCTGTCAACTATTCTTATAGACGGGCAGGCCCCGTTTGCGGCCAGGGCCATCCCCTCTATGGTGGATGAAATATGCGCCAAAATCAATCAGCGCGTGGAGGAGATCATCGCGAATGACCGTAGCAACCTCCCCACACAGATAGTCTCCAGCGGACAAGCGAAGCGCGATCTTCAGTATTATCAGGACTACGGCGCCAAAGAAACGGTAATCTGCCAAATTTTTGCCAACCAGGCGCCAGATGGGCAGTTCCACAGCGACTATATTCTGAATGAACTGCCGGAGGCCGCTTTTATGGCCTGGCTCCAGGACCCGGAGGGCTTCATTGAGACAGAGGCGGAGCAATATATAAAAATAAACCAGGAGAAATTTCTCCTGCAATTTCTGAAAGATGACGCTCTGTTAGCGGAATATCAGGCGCTGATGCAGGATACCGAAAATCCCATCCATCGAATGAAAGCCATCACAGAGGCGTTAAAAGCCAGCGGCGCTAAAACGGTGACCGTTACGGTTGAGAAAGATGGCAAGGAACTGACTTTCAAGACGGCGGCAAACTCCCTGACAGGCCATAGGAATTATTACAGCACCTATGATATCCCCGCACAGGACCGCCGTGAGTTTGAGCGGCTGTTTGGCCGCAGCGCCGATTACTGCGCGGAGGACATCATCCGAATCACCTACGGAAAAAAGACGCTTTACGAGGCTCCGCCTATCCAGGCTGAGGATATGGCGGAACGTATTGAAATGGGAGGAATGCAGCTTGGATAACAGAGAACAGACATCGCCGGCCCAGGGCGAAAACACCCGCGGCTATACCGTCGATGAACTTCTCGCTCAGATGGAGCCGCAGTATCAGGCATATAAAAACACGATGCGCCAGTGCATCGCTGGCCTGACGGAACACGCCGCCCGGCTTGCCGCACAGGGTCAGGAAGAACAGCTGCCCACATTCCGCAGACTGCTCACAGATATGGCTGAGTTCTGGGGATTGGCTGAGGATGACACACCCAAGGGATACCGGGAGATGGTGGAGCAAATCGGCAGTACATTCGATCAGGCGGTATCCGCCGCCAGAGACTCCGGCGGCGCGCCTGAGCTGAGTGAACAGACCAGACAGAATATCCTCAGCGGCTTGGAACTCTACGCCCAGGAGATGCGGGCCAACGATGAGGAGCTGGAACAGTGGGCAGCGGAATGCGACAGCCTTGCGGGAGGCCTGAAGAAACAGTGGTATCCGGCGCAGCCGGGGATGGAAATGAGCAAGTCCGATTTCTGGGAGCTGATCGCCGGAGCAAAGAAAGAATGCGGTCAGAATATGGACGCATCCAGCCAGTGGCTGGCCGGGCAGCTCATTGCCCGCGGCCCCCAGCAGACACAGGACTTCCACGACATTCTGAACGGATACCTGAATCTATCGTATCAATACGGACTGTGGACCGCCGCCTCGCTGATGTGTGAAAACGGCTGCTCAGACGACGGCTTCATCGACTTCCGGGCATGGCTCATCGCCCAGGGCGAGGAGGTCTACATGGCGGCGTTGGCTGATCCGGACTCTCTGGCAGATGTGGAAGCCTATGGAGGCTGCCAGTTTGAGGAATTACTCTACACTGGAAACGAAACGATGAAGCATTTGACCGGCAAGGACGCCTATGAAAACACAGACCCGGACGCATACAAAGCACTGACAGCCGCGTTAAAAAAAGATATCGTCTATGGCGAAGGTGTCAACTATCCTTACGAATGGGATGAGATCGAGGCGTATTTTCCTCGCCTGTGCGAAAAATACCTGGAACCGGGCGCTGTGGAGTTCCATCTGAAGTCTCATCACACAATTTGGTTCTCCGACTGTCCGGACATTCAAAAGGCGCGTGAGGGCGGGCCCCCGCAGAGGAACGGGCCGCAAACTGATATAAAAATGGAGGGAATGTAAATGGACCGGATACCAAAAGAATGGCTGGATTTTCTGCGGGAACAGTTTCCAGTGGGCAGCCGGATCAAGCTCCGCGAGATGAAAGACGACCCCCACCCGGTGGAGCCGGGGAGCATGGGGACGCTGAAGGGCATCGACGACGCCGGCCACTTTCTGGTGAACTGGGACAGTGGCCGCAGCCTGAACCTGGTGCTGGGGGCGGACAGCTTCTCTGTCCTGCCCCCGCCCCTCCAGACGCTGAAGCTGTACGCCCCCATGACCGCGGAACTCTTTGAACCCGATGAATACGGCGGAATGGATGAGGATGGTACTCCTTTGGACGGGCGGGATCTTCGCCACTACGCGGACAGCATCCTGGCCGCCCTGATCCGGGAACGGATGCCGGAAGAAGCGGAGCGCGGCATTATGCACTGGTACGGCAAAGATGATGCCGTGGATCGCAAGGTCCGCTCTGCTCTCTTCACTACAGAGGAACGGGAAGGCCGGCTCTGGGCGGTAGTGGAGTGCAAGGCAGCAGAAGCGCTGACCCCTGTGGAACTGGACACTTTGACTGATTATCTGAGCGGGCAGATGTCTGATGGCTGGGGCGAGGGCTTTGAGCAGCGTGATATTGGCATCGGAGATGGCTGTGAGCTGTATGTCCACCTGTGGCAGAGCAAGAACTGGAGCATCATGCCGGAGCAGGACCGCTTCGATCCCCACTTCTCTGAGCGGCTCCCGGATATGTGCTTCTCTGTCCTGCCGGAGGATGACTCCCTGATCTGCATTACCAGAGGCGCCGGCTATCAGGTGTCGGAGAACAGCAGTGAGAAACCCGGTCTGAACCGGCACATAGCGGACTACCGCAATCAATGCCGCGGAATCAGCAAGGCTCAAGAGCAGGCCATGCTGGGAGGCTGCCTGCGTGGCTGGGACTCCCCCGCTGCTGATCCCAGGCACCACATCCAGGAACAGGCGCTGATGAAAAAAGCGGCTTCTGAACAGAAGTTGGCGGAGGGACTGCCGGAACTGTGCTTTTCCGTCCTGCCAAGCACTGGGGCGCTCATCTGTATCAAACGGGGCGAGAGCGGCTATTACCCCTCGGACTGGGATACCGGCGTCCCCGCCCAGAACCGGGAGCTGGCGGACTACAACAACCAGCGTCTCGGCGTCACCGGCGCCCAGCGGCTGGCAATGGAGGCCGGGTCTATGCATGGCTGGGACTGCCCTGCCGCTGATCCCAGGACCTATGAGCAGACCCTCCAGTCCCCCACTGATATGGAGGCTGGAGCGCCGATGGGAGGGATGACTCTTGGATAAGGTATTCCATATCCGCACATTCAGCAGCCCCAACGGAGCCTATCAGGAAGTGGAGCTGGATCTGCCAGCCACGGATTACGAACTTCTCGACGCGATGGAACAGCTCCGGCTGGAGGACGGAAAGCACCCATATCTGGAGTTCCATGCTGTCGAGGAATACGACTACTTGAACGAGCGCATTCAGGAGACAGACATCTTCCCGCTCAATGCCCTGGCCAAGCGGCTGGCAGAGCTGGACACGCGAGGTATGGCCGTCTTCGAGGGGCTGGTCTGCATGGATATTCAGAAAGGCGTGGAAACGATCCCCATTGGCAGCCTGATCGACTATGCCCACAGCGGGGACTGCTGCCATGTGGTGGAGGATGCTGTGACCGATGAGGAGTTGGGCAGGTTCCTTGTGGAGAACGGGTTTATCCCGGAAACAGACGCCATTCCGGATGCCGCGCTTGAACTGCTGGACTACGCGCAGATTGGGAAGAATCATCGGGAGGCGGAGGGCAGTACATTTACCGGCTTCGGCTATGTGGAGCGGCACAGCGAACCGCGTCAGATTTACAAAACCTTGGATCTCACGCCGAAAAAGCCCGCGTACACCATCCTGGCTGAGACATTTGACGGAAACCGGGTGGAGTTCCCATACCCGGCCAACGCTCCCATGGGGACGGAGCCGGTGCGCTGTGTGGACTGCACCGCGCCGTCACTCATCGGTCTGACCGCTGGAATGGAAACTGTGGACCTGCTGGCCCGCAGACTGGCAGGTCTGGAGCCGAAGGCCCTGACCGCTTACAAGGCCCTGCTGGAAGCCACAGATTGCAAGGACATCCTGAGCGCCGGGGCGCTCATGGACTCGCTGGACAACTATGTCTTCTCCCCCCAGTACAGCTCCCCCATCGAAGTGGCGAAGGGGGAGCTTTCTCTTATCCTCTGTGAGCCGGACGCGGCGACACTCGCCCCACACCTGAATCTATACCAGTACGGACAGGCGCTGATCGAAAAGTGCGGCGGCGTTCTGACTCCCTATGGCCTGATTGAGCCACGGGGTCCCCACATGAGCCCAGCGGAGCGGGTCATGTGGGGAGCGGAAGAGCAAGGGAGTGAACGGAGTTTTCGCCTTCAGGCGGAAACGGAGGTGAACGGACTTTGCGATGACGCTGGACAGCCTGTCCAGGGTATGGAAGAAAGCCCTCAGCAGGGCGGAATGGAGATGATGTGATGATGAATGATTTCAAAGAATTCCTGGAACTGCCCGGTACGCCCCAGGAACAGGAGTGGCTGAAGGAGCGGCTGGAGACGTTGAGCGTCTGGGAGAGTTATGCCCTCGCCGCCGTCTCGATGGGGTATCCGCCCGAAAAGGCGGCTGACGCCATCAACAGTATTTTGAGCCTGCCCGACTGCACGCTCCATCCGGCTGGGAGCTATGAGGATTTGGGCAAGTACAGCCAGAAAGGAGCGGCCAGCCTGCCGGAGGACGTCCTGCCCTATGTGGATTTTGATCACATCGGGCAGGAGTTTGAGGATGAGCACCCCGGACTGTTCATCGGAGGCTATTATGTGGAGTATCCGAAAAGGGCAGCAGAACCAGCTTACTCCGGAAAAAATGCGTTTTTGCCGGAGGACAGTGATTGGAGCGTCAAGCTGAAGCTGGCCTCCCCTGCGGTCCCCGAGGGCGTGTGGCTCCGGCTGCCGGGATATGACGGCAAAATGGTGGAGGACGCGGACGAGGTCGTGCTGGCACTGGACGAGCTGCGGGTCAAGTCTCTGGAGGACTGCACTCTGCTGGAAGCCCGGTGCATTCTCCCCGAGGCCGGAGACCTTACGAAGCAGTATTCCAGCATTACCGATCTGGTTCGGGATGGGGATAATCTCGGCTATGTTCTGGCTGAGCAGGGCCAGGGCAAAGCGCACTGGCTGGACAAGTTTGCCGCCGCTTTGGAGTATGAAGACTGCCGTACTCTGAAATTTGCCCTGGACATCTCACAAAACCTCCACTGCTATGAGTGGATACCAAGCAGCAGAATAAAGGAGTTTGCTGTAAACAACCTCCGCTCCTGTGGTGTGTCGGAAGAACTGATCCGGTCCGGCAATATTGATCTGGACGCCTATGCGGAAGATCTGCTGGAGAGGTCCGGATACATGGAGACCGGCAGTGAAACCGGCTATCTGACGCGCAACGGCAAGGAATTTGTCCGTGATCTTACTGCCCCGGCCCAGCAGGATGTGCTGAAAGCCGTCCCCATGCTGGAGAAGATGTCCAGCCAGGCCGCCCCGGAGGATGCTGCCGCAGCCAGAGCCGCCATTGCGGAGGCTCTGGCCGGGCGCGGCGAATGCGGCCTCCGGCAGCTCCAGGCGGCGATGGAATCGGAGGACTGTGCCAGTCTGGAGGAGGCGGTGGAGATCGCCGGCCGCCTGGACAGCTATGAGTTCGTAGAGATCGGCAGCTTCCGGGAGAAGGCAGAGAAAGAACTGTTGGAGAAGGGCCTGGACAAAAAGGTGATCGACCGCTGCGTCGACTTCACCGCCTACGCCGCCCTGACCCACGAGTTCGAGAGCATCTACACATCCGGCAGCACCGGACTGTACGTCCACAGGAATGAGGCCATGTCCCCGCCTGAGCAGGGCATGACCATGCAGTGAAAGGAAGAGGTAAATTGTTACTGATCGAGCCTGGAAAGCCCCGTGTGCGGCATTTTATCATGGGGCACATGCGAAACCCCGGATCGCCGCTCTCAAGAAAACTCCAGTCCTGTCCCGCGCTGGCCTGTATTGCCGGAAATATCCCTCCGAAAAAACTCAAGGGCTGGAACTTTTCAGATGAGTTCTATCACGCGCGGTTCAAGGAGATCCGGCTTTGTCTGCACGGACTCATCGGACATGGGGCCTGTCTCGCCGCTCATGGCAGCGGTGAACAACTCCCTGCCCTGCGGGATTTTATCTGCGGTCTTGCGGCGTTTTGGCCTGACCCCTTCGAAGAGGACGATGATCCAGTGGTGCGGGAAGAACACTATGGCGCCCTCTTTGATGATGCGGTATCCGCCGCCCAAAACGGAGTAGATATGCCGGAACTGAGTGAGGGCAGGAAAGAAAATATTATTATCGGGCTGGAGAACTATATCATTGACTTGGCAGACCAGTTCTCCGAAATCAATCAGGAAGCGTTGGACAGCGGGCTTGGAGCCTGTGAGTCCATCGCGGCGGGTTTCCAGGAGATGTGGACCGATCCTGTCCACACCCGGAGAGTGGAAACCATACAAACGCCCAGCCAGGTACTCACCTGAGCAGGGCATGACCATGCAGTGACTGGACCGCCAGCGGAAAGGAGTGGTGTTCCATGGGCACAGCCTATGCCAGACAATCAAGTCAATAACAATATCAGCATCAAGGGGCCGTTTTACCGAAAGGGACAAGCGGCTCCTTCGTCGTCGCAAGCTCCATATCCCTCGCTTCCGGGCGAGGCCCGAAAGCTCGCTCATTCCGCTGCTTCTCCTCTCCCCACGGGACCCGCTTCGTGGGCTCCCGTGGGGTTCCCGCTTGTGCTCTTTTTCGGAAAAACGGCCCCGGAAAGGAGGAATCATGGAGGATAAACAGCTGGCCGAATATCTGCGGCAGTACCATCTGGGCGAGGGCGGCGCCGCTACCAGCCGGGAACTGGAGCGGATCTTCTCCGTCCGTGGCAAGGAACTGCGGGACGCGGTCAACCGGCTCTGGCGCAGGGGCATCCCCATCGCCAGCAGCTCCAACGGCTACTTTTATGCCGCCGCGGAGCAGGAGGTGCGCGCCACCATCGCCCACATGACTCACCGGATCAGCGGCATTGCCGCCGCCATCCGGGGCCTGAACCGGTCGCTGGAGAAGTTCGATACCGCCCAATTCCGTATCCCGGGAGGTGACAGCCCTTGAACAGCTTCATGAGCTGGGTGGGGGGCAAAAAGGCGCTGCGGGAGGAGATCGTGCGACGGTTCCCGCTGTCCTATGAGCGATACATCGAGGTGTTCGGGGGCGGCGGCTGGGTGCTGTTCCACAAGCCCCCCGGCAGGGATTTTGAGGTCTACAACGACTTCAACAGCCTCCTCGCCAACCTGTACCGCTGCGTCCGGGACCGGCATGAGGAGCTGATCGACTCCCTGCGGTATGTCCTCAATTCCCGTGAGGACTTCGAACTGATCAAACAGGCGCTGGCGCGGGATAAGGTGAATTTGCCCGAAGGGCAAAGAGAGGACGCCCTGGGGCGCAGCCCCGCCAGCGATGTGCAAAGAGCGTCCTGGTTCTATCAGATCATCCGCTACAGCTACGCCTCGGCCCTCACCAGCTACGGCAGCCAGCCCCACGATATGCGGGCTAACTTCCCGCTCATCGAGCAGGCCCACCGGCGTCTGAAGGATGTGGTGGTGGAGAACAAGGACTTTGAGAAGCTCATCCGGCAGTATGACCGCCCGGTGAGCCTCTTTTACTGTGATCCCCCCTACCACGCCACCGAGGGGTACTACCAGAACATCGGGGAGGACGGATTCACAGAGAAGGACCACATCCGTCTGCGGGACGCCCTTCTGTCCATTGAGGGGAAGTTCCTGCTCTCCTACAACGACGACGCCTTTGTCCGGGAGCTGTACGATGCCCCCGGCATCCAGATCGAGGCGGTCACCCGGCTGAACAACATCAAGCAGCGGTACGACCCCAACTGCCAGTTTGCCGAGGTGTTCATCGCCAACTATGACATGACCGAGCGGCAGCGTGCCGCCACACAGCTGAACCTGTTTGATTTCGGACAGGAAATTTAATCAGAAATCGGAGGAATATCACATGAAATTCATCAAAGAGATCACCCCCAAGGGACTCCTGCTCCCGGTGACCGCCGCACGGCTGGCCGGGTTCAACGCCGGCGACAAGGTGGAGTACCACACCCTGGATGGGGCCATGCTGGTGCTGAAAGGGCGGATGAGCGCGCCGGAGCTGCTGGCCGTTGTCCAACAGCTCACGAGCACGTCGGCCCAGCTGCTCCACCACCTGTCGGAGGTCTGCGGCCCCTGTGAGGACTGTGATAAGGACAGCTGCCCCTACAACGACTTCGAGGAGGAAGCCGTTCAGGTGAACGAGTATCTGCGGGAGGCCGCCGGCATCCCCGATGGGGCCAAGCTGTGCGCCGAGGTGGACGAGGAGGCCCACACCATCACGGTTCTGGCGGCGGAACACCGCTATGACCTGCGGGACCTTCCGGCGGATCTGCTGGAGACCTTCATGGTGGTGGGCGCCTGCCTGGGCAGGCTGGAGGAGCATCTGATCGCGGAGGATACCGTCTATGGCGGCTGATTTTCCCTATCTGTACCCCTACTCCCGCGCCGACGCCCGCCGTCTGAGGCAGACGCAGATGCACGAGGACAGCTTTCAGGTGAATGTGGACTGCGCCAGAGCCATTGAGCAGGCGGTCCGGGATTATTTCAATGAGGCGGACGAGTTGCTGGCCGAGGGCTGCGCCCAGTCTGTGCTGGAACAGTTCGGCTTCAAGCGGGTGAACTTTGTCCTCGCCAACTCCCTGCAAGAGTTCCATAAGTCGGTCTGCAAGTATCTGGTCAGCGATGAGACCTACCAGTGGGGCAGGAAAACCTTCGTTCCCCCGGACGGCAAGTATAACCGCTACTATGCGGTGGATACCGCCGCGGCACTGCTGGAGTCGTTCATCGGACAGGCCGGGGACGCATACCAGGCGCTGGGGCTGTTCGGCCTGGAACACTGTGCCGGTAACCCGCTGGAGCAGAACTACAAGGGCAAAGTGCTGGTGATGCGTCCCGACACGCTCCGGGAGAGCTGCTGGGACCCCCGCAATATGCTCTGGCTGGCGGAAGGCGGCTTTGGCTGTTCTCCCCACGCCAGAGGTCAGGCGGTCTACGCCACCTGCCTGGGCGACGGCGAAAAGACCCGCTGGAACCGCTCCGACTTCGCTGGCGTTCTGGATGAGAAGTATCTGCCGGACTGGGCGCGGGAGAAGCTGGAGGAGCTTCGCACTCCCCAGCAGGAACAGGACACCGGGCCCGCCATGGGCGGCATGACCATGGAGTAATTCCATTTTACCAAAAATTTTTGAGGAGGAACCGACAATGAAACAGGCCCCTGACCCGACCCTCACATCTCAGCGGGAGACCCTCCCCATGCAGGTGGATGTGAAAATCCACTCCCTCCACGCCAGCGGTCCCGTCCTGGCGGACGCCTCCGTTAACCTGAACGGGTGCTTCGCTATCCGGGGCGTCAAGGTGGTGGAGGGCAGCAACGGCCCCTTCGTCTCCATGCCCAGCTACAAGGGCAGGGACGGCTACAAGGACATCTGCTTTCCCTGTACGAAGGAGTTCCACCAGCAGTTCCATCAGGCAGTGCTGGACGCCTATCAGCAGACTCTGGCTCAGATCCCCCAGCGCCAGCAGGAGGGCCAGAGCCAGGATGCTCCGCCCGCCCCGGAAATGAAAATGTAGAGGAGGAAACGACTATGAAGAAACTGACCACAGTCTGCGCCCTGGCATTGGCGCTGACCATGGCCCTTGCTCCCGCCGCTTACGCGGCGGAGTGGGCGGGGGTACCCCATGCGAGCCCAGCAACGCGGGTCGCATGGGGAACAGAGGAGCAAGGGAGCGAGCATAGTTTTCGCCGTCAGGCGGAAACGGAGCAGAGCGGACTTTGCGACGATGTGGTCTGCTACCCCAGCTCTGTCACCCAGAGTGAGGACGGAACTGAGATCCGCAAGTTCTACGATCTGTCCCCGGAGGACGATCCCACCGGCATCCCCCGCTCGGACTTCGAGCAGGACGGATACCACTACACCCTGGTGGATCTGCTCAAGCAGGAACTTCCGGAGCATGAGAGCCGCCAGCACACCGAGACGGTGACGCTGGACAGTAAAAACAAGGATATGGCCTCTGTGCTGGCCCTGCTGCCCCAGGAGAAGGCGTTCATCACCGACGACGGCCTCGCCGGGACGCTGACCCTGCGGCTGGATACGGTGCAGGTGGAGGTGGCCGGCTACGGCAGCTCCACCAAGCAGGTCTCCGCCACCCGGACCTATCCCAATCTGGCGGGACAGGACACCCAGTACATCCCCAAGACCATCCAGGACGGCGGGCGCACTCTGACCCTCCAGGACGTCAGCTGGCAGACGGACAACACGGGAAGTCTGGACGGCTACGCCCTGGGCGACCGCTACACCGCCGTGGCCACCTACACCGGCAGCGCCACCAGCAGCTATGTCAAAGGCTATACCGTCACCGCCGACTACACTGGGACAGTCAGCAGAATCGCCCTGAACAAGACCCGGTATGTGGCAATTTTCGAGGGGACGCCCCTCCAGCCTGTGGAGCCTGTGGGCGACGGTCTGGAGGCAACCGATCCGGCCCCCGCCGCCAGCTTCAACTGGCCGCTCCTGCTGGCGCCTCTGGGCCTCATCGCCGCGGCTGGCGGCGGCATCGGGATCGCCCTGTTCCTCAAACGGCGCAGTGAGCTGGCCGAGGGCGGCGATGAGGATGCATAATTCCAAACCCGTAATCAGAAAGGACTGGTGAATGTGATGAAGAAGAAACTGACCATGCTCCTCCTGGCTCTGTGCATGATGGCCTCCACGATGGCGACCGCCTATGCCGCGGAACCTCTGGAGTACACGATTGACGGCACTGGCGACCCGGAGTACGGCAAGGCCACGTCCATCGAGGTGGTGCATACCCCTGGCGGCGGCGCTATGAAGAATGAGGATGTGAGTAAGAACGCCGCTCTCGCCCCGCCCGCCTTCGGCAGCTACAGCGCCGACACCCTGCACACCGGCACGCCCCTCACTCCCAATCTGGCTCCCGGCTATCAGCCCACCTCCGGAGCCATTATCAACGGCAGCGCCGGTGTCATCCAGCCTCCCGCCATGGGCGGCAGTATGGGAACGGATTCCGGCAGCGGCTCCGTCTATGTCCCCGGCTCGTCCTCGGTGACAGTGACCAACCCCGGCAGTGCCTCCGGCGGCTACACGGCGGTAACGGACGATCTCTATTATTCCGGAGGACACTTGGGCACGCTGAAGATCCCCGCCATTGGCCTGAGCGTCAAGATCTACCAGGGTACGGACAGCGCCGCGCTGAAGAAGGGCGCGGGACACTTTGAGGACACCTCTATCTGGGATGGAAACGTGGCGCTGGCGGCCCACAATCGGGGCGTGAACAACCACTTCGGGGAGATCCACACGCTGGAGGTGGGCGATACCATCTCCCTGACCACACGGCTGGGGACCCGAACCTATGAGGTGACCAGTGTCTCCAAGGTGAGTGAGACAGACCGCAGTGCCCTCGCCGCCTCCACCACCAACATGATCACGCTTTATACCTGTGTCCGTGACCAGCGTGACCAGCGGTGGTGCGTCCAGGGTGTGGAAATTAGCTAATATGCTTCGTTTTCACCCGCTCGTTTCTCCATTTTGGATTGCATTTTCTTCTCGACTTTTGGTCTCCATTCCGATATTGTATTGCTTGCAAAAGCACCACAAAATACGGAATACAGGAGGAAAAAGTATGACCAGCATGAAAAAACGCATTGCCGCCTCACTGACGGCAGCCACCCTCACCATTGGGCTCACCGTCCCCGCCACGGCAGCGGAAGCGCCCGACGAACCCATCCGGGTGAGCAGCTACAAGGGCAGTACCCTGGAGACGGGAGAGCGAAGCGGCCTGATCATCGGCCCCAGCGGGACCGACTACACCGTCACCTCCAGCGACCCGGACACGGTAGCGGTGGAGCAGGTGCTGACCTTCTGGGTGGCTGTCGCAAAGGGGGCGGGGACTGCGGAGATCACCGCATCCAACAGCGCCGGGGAATGCGGGAGCATGACGCTGACGATCGGCTCCGCCGCCCCCGCCGCGCCGGAAGCTCCCGCCAGCATGGACAGCGCCAGCCTGACGGACAACCTGGAGATTCGGCAGGAGATGATCCGGCTGATCAACCAGACCCGCAAGGCCAACGGCGTGTCGGAGCTGCCGGTCAGCGAGGCCCTGATGACCGCCGCCCAAGCCTGCTCCGACCGGCGCTACACCTGGCATCACGCCGCAGAGGAGGGCCAAGCCGCCGCTGACGCCGGCTACCCCTACGGTTTCGGTGACAACCTCACCGTGTTCACCGGCACAGACGACGCCGCCCGGCGCGCCGTCGACAACTGGATCAACTCTCCCGGTCACTTCGAGACCATGATCGACTCAAGATGCGACTGCATCGGCGTGGGTGTGACCCAGTACGACGGCATCACCTACTGCTACATGTTCGTCGGAATCCCAAACAGCGTCAATTTTTATGCGTAAGCGAAAATAAAACCAAAACGGCCTTCCAGCGCAAGCTGGAGGGCCGTTTTCTGTCAAAAAGGAGGCTGACAAGCTATGAAAAAGTTCTATTTTCCCCGAACCCGCCTGATCGCGGCTCTGCTGGCCCTGGTCTGCGTGCTGGGCCTGCTCCCCGGCACAGCCCTCGCCGCCACGCCAGACACCATCAAGATGGACGACTGCACCCACAATGGGGTCAAGTATGAGTCCCCGGCTCTGGGTACCTGCCATCTGCACCAGATGCACTTTGGACTTAACGGAAAGAGCACCATGGGCTTCTGTGCCGAGAAGGGCAAGGGCATGGGCTGGTCACTGGAGGGCCACACCTGGGGGAGTCCCAAGCCGGTCAACGACCCCACCGTCAAAACCATGATGGCGTACTTCTACGCCCACTCCACCGGCGTCTTTACTGATCAAGCCAAGGCTTTGGGTGTAGATGATGTGTGGGACAGCAACTACGCATGGACGATGAACTCCTGGACCCAGGCCATCGTCTGGCGCTACAAGGCCGGTCTGCTGTCCGACCCCGTGGTTGCCTGCGCTGAGGAACTGCTGTGCGTCTACAACAATCTGGAACACACCAATTATTCCAGTATTGACGAGACTATGGACGGCAGATCGTTCCGGGACCGGGCGCAGTATATCCTCGACCTGGGCGCGCAGGGCGTATGGGGCGACTGCGCCGTTTATGAATACGCATATGCCGGTCCCGGCTCCAGCTACCATCCGGCAAATGATGTGCAGGCCATCATGATCGGTGAACTGACCGTGACCCGTGAGCTGTATGATCTGATCATCAAAAAGGTAGACAGCACGAATCCCAACAAGGGCCTGTCGGGGGCGCGGTTCAAGGTAGCCTCCGAAAATGGTGCCTACTCCAAGGAAGTGGTGACAGGCAGCGACGGCACTGTTACCGTATCCAAGCTGGAAGCGGGCACCTACGCCGTGACGGAATTGGAAGCCCCGGAGGGTTATGAGATCGACAATCCTGGGCCTCAGTATGTTGTTCTGCCCAGCGGCAACGATAAAACTGTGACCGTCACCTTTACGGACACGCCTGAAATCACCGGCGAGGGCAGTATCCGCAAGGTGGACGCGGACGATCCCACCAGGGGCCTCGCTGGGGCGGTCATTAAAATCGAGGGCGTGGACAACGACTTCACCGGGACCTATGTCACCGGCGCGGGCGGCTATCTGACGGACGTGCCTTGGAAGGATATGCCCCTGGGCAGTTACACCGCCGAGGAGGTCACTCCCCCGGAGGGCTACACCAAAAGCCCCGATGTGAATAAGACCAAGCAGACCTTTGTATGGGACGGCAAAACTGACGTGGCCCTGGTTTTCGAGAACGACGCCAAGGTAAAGGTCAGGCTCATCAAGCTGGACGACAGCGGCAATCCCCTCCCCGGTGCTGTTTTTAACATTGTGCGTGACGGTCAGATCATCGGCACAGAGGAGACCAAGGCAGACGGCTCCATCACCGTCACCGATGTGACCGAGGGGATGTACGCTTTCGTGGAGGTGTCCGTACCGGCTCCCTGGGCCACCCTTACCGAGCCGGTGATCGCCCATGTGGATCAGGCAACTGTCAACGGCGGCGGAACGGTGACTGTGACGGCCTCCGACAAACGGCTGCCAAGCCTCACCATTCTCAAGCGGGACGCGCAGACCGGGGATGTGATCCCCAACACCCATTTTGAAATCCGCGGCATCCATTACGGCTACCACAACGATGTGACCACCGGGCCGGACGGCAGGGCGGTCCTCTCCAATATTCCTGTGGACAGCTACGAGGTGACGGAAAAGTCCGTCCCTGATCCCTATGTGGTGGGAGACGAACCCACCCAGACGATCTGGCTGGGGGCCGGAGACAGCAAGGAGCTGGTCTTTGACAACCTGAAGCAGCCTGTCCTGAAAATTTCCAAGGTAGAGCAGGGGTCCAACACCCCCATTCCCGGCACTGTGTTCACCGTGGAGGGCATCGACAGCGACTACCGCCAGGATGTGACCACCGAGGCGGACGGCTTCGCCACTCTGCGCGTCGCCCCCGGCAGCTACCGGGTCACGGAGAAGTCCGTCCCGGACCCCTACTGTCTGCCGGAGGACGAGGCCGACCGGACCCAGACCATCAGTCTGAACGGCGGCGATGAAAAGACCCTGATCTTCAAAAACAGCAAGAAGCCCCTGCTGACCCTCTCCAAGATTGACGCCGATACCGGAGTGCCTGTTCCCGGCACTGTCCTCACCGTGGAGGGGATCGACAGCGATTACAAGGATGATTGGAGAACCGGGCCGGACGGCACTGTTGCCCTCCGTGTTGATCCCGGAACCTACCGCATCACGGAGAAATCCGTCCCCGCCCCCTACTACCTGCCGGACAAGGACGCCGACCGGGTGCAGACCATCTCCCTGAACCCTGGCGATGAGAAAACGGTGGTGTTCCGCAACCACAAGACCCCGGAGCTGACCATCTTCAAGGATGACAGCGTGGCCGGCGCTCCCATTGAGGGGGCCAAGTTCCGTGTGACGTATACGTCCAACGGCGAGGCCGCGGGCGCTCCCGCCTCCATGGACTTCGGTATCTTCGTCACCGACGCCAGCGGCCAGATCAAGCTCCACGAGAAAGGAAAGAAGCTGTACCCCGGAGAATACACCGTCACCGAGGTGGAGCCTGCTCCCGGTTTCCAGATGAAGGAACCCCTCACTCAGAAGGTGATCCTCCACGGCGGCGAGAGCAAGACGCTCACTTTTTTCAATGAGCCGTTAAACGCCATTGTTGTGGAGAAGTATGACAGTGTGACCCACGAGGCCCTACCCGGCTGCACCTTCCAGCTCCGCTTTTTGGGCGGCACTTCCGGCACTGGCGGCACGGTCATCGGTACGAAGGTGACCGGGAAAAACGGGACCGCCATCTGGACCGGCCTGACTGCCGGCACCTACATCGTGGAGGAAATTGACCCGGCGGACGGCTACTCCATTATCAATGCTTCGGAAACCGTCTACATCTCCGACAAGGGTGAACAGAATGTGGTCACCGTCTCCTTCGACAACGCCCCGGACGGCATCCTGCTTATTCGGAAGGTCTGCGCCACCAACCCCAGCGTGACCCTCCAGAACGCCGAGTTCAAGGTCATGTACGCGGACGGGACCCTGATCGGCGACTCCAACGGCATCTACCGCTCCGATGAGAACGGGGAGATCCGCATCCCCGGACTGAAGCCGGGAAAGAGCGTGGTAGTCACCGAGGTCCGCGCCCCCGCTGGCTTCATCCTGGATACCCAGAGCCAGACCATCCAGATCCAGGCGGGCAAAACGGTGTCTCTTACCTTCAAAAATCAGCCGAAAGGCAGCCTGATCATCCAAAAGCGGGACAGCCAGACCGATGAGGTGCTTCCCGGCGCTGAGTTCCGTATCACAACAGCCGCCGGCTGCGAGGTGGGCCTGGATGGCGTCATTGGCTCGTCTACCCTGACACAGAACGGCATCTTCACCACCGACGCTCAGGGTGAAATCAAGATCACCAATCTGGCCCCCGGCGCTTATGTGATCAACGAAATCAAGGCCCCGGACGGCGGGTACGTCATCGACACGCCCTCCACCAACGTGGTCATCGGGCAGGGCGGAGACACCCAGACTGTGGTGATCAAAAACACCCGCAAGGGTGGTTTGATCATCGAGAAGTATGACAGCGTGACCCGTCAGCCCCTGGCTGGGGCGCAGTTCAAGGTGATGACCGCCAACGGGGAGCTGACCCCGGACAACGAGGGGATGACCTCCTCCAACGGACTCTACACCACCGACCAAAATGGTCAGATCGTTCTGTCCAAGCTGCTCCCCGGCACTTATGTGGTGTCTGAAGAAAAAGCACCGGACAATTACCGCAAGGACCCCACGCCCCAGACGGTCGTGGTCAACGCCGGAGACACCCAGACCATCCGGTTTTACGATGATCCCCTCTGCACCCTGACCATCCTGAAGCGGGACGCGGTGACCAAAAAGCCCCTGCGGGGCGCGGAGTTTATGGTGCGGGACAGCTCCGGCCATGTGATCGGCCCCAACAACGGCCTCTACACCACCGGCACAGACGGTACTGTCACCATCACCGGGCTGGCTCCCAATTCCACTGTGGTCGTCTCCGAGAAAAAGGCCCCCAACGGGTACATTTTGGACGAGACTCCCAAGAATATTGTGGTGCGCAGCGGTGTGGCCAATACCCTGATCTTTGACGATGAACCCGGCACTACGCTGATTATCCGTAAATTTATCGAGGGCACTGAGAACGAGCCGCTGTCCGGCGTGGCCTTTAAGGTTGTGGACGGTAACGGCGGCGCTGTCGGTCCGGACGATGGGATCTATTACACAGACAAGGCCGGCGAGATCGTGCTGGAGGGCATCGAACCCGGTACCACCGTGAAGGTGCGGGAGATCAAGACCGTGGAGGGCTTCGTGCTGGATGGAACGCCCCAGGATATTCTCATCAAGGGCGGCGAAGTGCAGCAGTTGACCTTCTGGAACAAGCGGGCCGGAACCCTGGTCATCCAGAAGAAAGACAGTGTGAGCGGCGCGCTCATTTCCGGCGCGCAGTTCCAGCTCACCTACGCCAACGGCGGATACGTTGATAACGACAACGGCCACCTGAGCAGCAACGGCCTCTACACCACCGATGATAAGGGCGAAATCCGCATCAACGGTGTCACCGGGACCGTGGTGGTCAAGGAGACCAAGCCCGCCCCCGGCTATATCATTGACCAGAGTACCCAGACCCAGACGGTCACCGTCAACCCCCTGGACACCCAGACCCTCACCTTCCTGAATGAACCCCTGTGCAGCCTGACCCTTACCAAGCTGGACTCCGTCACCGGCAAGCCTGTTCCCGGCACTGAGTTCACGGTCAAGGACGGTAACGGGACGATTTTGGGCCGCTACACCACCGGCAAGGATGGGACTGTCGTTGTAACGGGCCTTGTTCCCGGCAGCACTGTGGTGGTCAGCGAGAGTAAAGTCCCCAGCGGTTATGTGCTGGACACTACCCCTCAGACGATTATTGTGAAAAATGGCTCCAATTCCGTGAACAGCGGCACCGTGGGCGGAACCACCAACGTCGCCCCCGGCGGCACGGCCAATGTGGGCGGCGGAACCAATGGCGGCAACGATTTGGTGTTCGAGAATGACCCCAAGACCCGGCTGGTCATTGAGAAGTACATCACCGGCACCACCACCCCTCTGAAGGGCGTGACCTTCCTGGTCACCGAATCCAACGGGCAGGTGCTGGGCAGCGCCAACGGCGAGTACACCACCGACGAGAATGGCCGGATCGTGATCGAGGGCCTGGAACCCGGCAAGACCATCATCGCCAAGGAGATCCGCACCCTGGACGGCTACCTGCTGGACACCACCCCCAAGTCCATCCAGATCAAGGTAGGAGACGCTCAGACTTTGAAATTCTACAACACGCCTGTGGGCGGGCTGGAGCTGATCAAGGTCAACGAGGCTGACAAGAGCCAGCGAATCCCCAACACCACCTTTGAGATCCGCCGCATGGATGGCGGCTTGGTGGACACCATTACCACCGACAAGCAGGGCCGCGCCCACCTGGATCTGGATGCCGGGGACTACTACGCGGTGGAGATTGAGGCCGGCAAGGGCTTCGAGCTGGACGCCACCCCCACCTATTTCACCGTCCGGGACGGCAAAGCCACCACAGTCACCGTCACCAATCGGGCAGTCAGCGGCATCCTGATTCACAAGGTCGACAGCGTTACCAAGCAGGGCATCTACGGGGTGACCTTCCTCCTCTATGACGCCAACAAGAATCCCATCGGGCAGTACAGCAGCGATGACAAGGGCTACGTCCATATCGACGACCTGCCCGGCTCTGGCCGCTACTACCTGCGGGAGTTGGAGAATGACGGTTATCTGGTGGATACCCAGCTGAAGACGGTCTATGTCACTGATGGGACCACTACCGAGATCACCTGGGAGAACACCGCCATCACCGGGCAGATCCAGATCACCAAGACCTCTGAGGACTACAACTCCATGAACGGCTGGCCCGCCGGTACGCCTATCCCTGGTACCGAGTTCGAGATCTACCACTACCGCACCGGCAATCTGGTGGATACCATCCGTACCGATAAAAATGGTGTAGCCGTGTCCAAGCCCCTGCCCCTGGGCCGGTACAAGGTGGTGGAGTCCAAGGCCGCTGAGTTCTATGGCCTGGATAAGACGCCCATTGAGGTGGAGATCGAGCACGCCGGCCAGATCGTCAAGACGGCCATGACCAACAAAGCCCTATACACCAACGTCTCCATCAAGAAGACCGGCTACACCGAGGTCATGCCCGGCCAGCAGATCCGCTATGATTTCTCTAACATCGCCAACAATTCCACCACCGCGCTCACCAGCTTCTACTGGCGGGACACCCTGCCCGTCCAGGCGGTGCGGCTGGACAAGATCGTCACCGGTACCTACAACGTGCAGGGGAATTACAAGATTGTGTTCAAGACCAATCTCAACGGCGAGTACCGCACCATGTACGACAACCTGAGCACCATGCAGAACCATGTGCTGGACGCCTCCCCCGCCGCGCTGGGACTGGCCTCCAACGAGTACGTCACCGAGTTTATGGTTTCCTTCGGCATCGTACCCGGCAATTTCCGGCAGGTGGAGTCACCCAAGGTATACTGCAATGTGGTGTCCTGGCTCACCGGAGGGACCCAGTTCGTCAACCAGGCGGATGTAGGCGGCGTGTACAACGGTCAGTGGATCATGGCCACCAGCAGATGGGTCACCAGGGTCTACAAGCCCGCCAAGCCCCTGCCCCGCACCGGCTATTGAGCCGATCCATCCATGCTGAATGGGGAGCCGCCTGTCAAGGGCGGCTCCTCTTCTGTAAATCTGATTTGAATACAGGGAGGAAAATCAACATGAAACTCAAAAAAATGCTCCGTATCCTCGCCGCCGCCATGGTGGTGGCGGCCCTCTGCTGCGCCCCCGCCTTCGCCGCCGGGGATGTGGCCTCCGCGGTGGAGAGTACCTGGACCGACGCCGCGACCCAGATTAAGACCGTGGTGGAGAACGTGGTCTTCCCCGCGCTGGACATGGTCCTCGCCATCGCCTTCTTCACCAAACTGGGCATGGCTTACTTTGATTACCGCAAGCATGGCCAGTTCGAGTGGACCGGCCCGGTAATTCTCTTCGCCTGCCTGGTCTTCACCCTCACTGCTCCCTCCTATATCTGGGGCATCATCGGGATTTGATGGGATCGGACAGCGGATGCCCTTCGGACAGGAACTGCGGAACGCCGTCGCCAAACGCCGCCCGGACGCTGTCTGTCTGGGCGGCGTCTGCTGCATCCGGCTGGGCGTGGAAACTCTGGCAAAGGCCGCGCTCACCTCTGGGGGCGGCTATTATGACGGAATCCAGGTGACGGTCCTGAACCGGCGCACCGGACCTGTGGACTCCATCACCATCCGCTCCTGGGATGTGCCCTGCGGCACGAAAAAGCCTCCTGACTGCGGGGAAAAAGCGGATTGGGATATCTACCGTCCCACGCTGGATATAGACAGGCTCTGGGAATTGGCGGAGGAATACCTGCGCCTTTTCCAAGAGCCTGATACGGAAATGAGGTGATTCTCAATATTTATCTTTGATTTTGTAGCGTCCACCATCATGGACAATCTGATCGACTGGTTCTATGGGCAGGTGGTAGGCTTCCTCGGCAACTTCTTTGCTGAAATGGGGAACATGGGCGTGGAGCTGTTCGCGCTGGACTGGGTGGAGGCCATCGTCCTGTTTTTCTCTCAGCTGGGCTGGGCGCTGTTTGGCGTCAGCCTGGTGGTCTCCGGTTTTGAGTTCGGCATTGAATACTCCACCGGCAGAGGCAACCTCCAGCATACGGCGCTGAACGCCATCAAGGGGTTTATGGCGGTCAGCCTGTTTACCGTGGTGCCTGTGCGGCTTTACGCTCTGTCCGTGTCCCTACAAGGGACCTTCGCAATTGGCTTGACCGGAGCCGGAACCAGCATCGGCACTGTGGGAGAACGGATCATTGAGGAACTGATGAGTGTGGAGAGCCTTGCGGATATGGCCGGTGCGCCCAGCTTCGGCCTGAGCGTCCTCACCAGCCCGATCATGCTTTTGTTCTGCATCATCATGATGGCCTATGCTGTGATTAAGGTCTTTTTCGCCAACCTCAAACGAGGCGGCATCCTGCTCATCCAGATCGCCGTGGGGAGCCTCTATATGTTCAGCGTCCCCAGAGGCTACACAGACGGCTTTGTCCAGTGGAGCAAACAGGTGATTGGCCTGTGCCTGACGGCCTTCCTGCAATCCACCATTTTGGTAGCGGGCCTGATGGTGTTTAAGGACCACGCTCTGCTGGGACTGGGCCTCATGCTCTCCGCAGGAGAGGTGCCCAGGATCGCCGGGACCTTCGGTCTGGACACCACCACCAGAGCCAATATCATGAGCGCCGTCTATACCGCCCAGGCTGCCGTCAATACTACCCGCACCGTTGTGCAGGCGGCAGCGAAATAAGGACAGGAGGAGAAAAATGCTCACTATGGGGAGCCTCTTCGACGGGATCGGCGGCTTCCCCCTGGCGGCGGTTCGCAGCGGGATCACGCCTGTGTGGGCCAGTGAGATCGAAGCCTTCCCCATCGAAGTAACAAAACACCGCTTTCCCGACATGATCCATGTGGGGGACATCACCAAATTGGACGGGGCAGAATTGCCGCCTGTGGACATCATCTGCGGCGGCAGCCCTTGTCAGGATCTCAGTGTGGCTGGAGCGAGGGCTGGTCTGTCCGGCGCCCGCTCCGGCCTTTTTATGGAACAAATTCGAATTGTGAAGGAGATGCGAAATGCAGATATGGAACGAGGACGGACAGGGCTCGCTGTTCGCCCACGATGGATGTGCTGGGAGAACGTGCCCGGCGCATTCAGCTCAGGGACCCCCAAGGGGGAGGACTTCCGCATCGTCCTCGAGGAGATCGTCCGAATTAAGAACAATTCCGTTTATGTCCCTGGACCTCACCCCTGGGCATGGCAACCTGCTGGGCGAATCGTACTGGGAACTGGTTTCTCCCTGGCCTGGCGGGTCTTCGACGCTCAATACTGGCCCCGCACCCCTCAGCGAAGAAGACGTATTTTCCTTATCGCAGATTTTGCAGGACGCTCCGCCCCGCAAATACTATTTGAGCAAAACCGCCTGCCTGGGTATCCTGCGCAGGGCGGGGGAACGTGGGAAGGAGCTGCCGCCCCAACTGAAAGCGGCGCTGATGGCACAGGCGGGGCTGATTCCACTGGCGGCTCCGGCCTCTGAACCCATCGCCTTCGCCGCCAACCAGAGGGACGAGGTACGGGATCTCCACGATGTGGCCGGCGCGCTGGGAGCGCAGCCGGGGATGAAACAGCAGACCTTCATCGCGCAGGACTGCCTCACTCCCTGGGACACCCAGCAGGCCCGCATCTTCACCCCGGAGAGCAAGGCCCCCACCCTGGCCAGCGCGGACGGAGGCGGCGGGCGGAATCCTGGCGGGCTGTTGTTTACAGCTGGAGTAGCTGGCAGTCTGACTCCCTGGGATAACCAGCAAAGGCGTATCTCTACTCCCTATGGTGTCGCCCCAACGATCAACAGCGGTGAGCTGAAGCCGGGTGGACTTCTGTTTGTAGCAGGCTTCTGCGCCGGAGCCGCCCCTTCGGCTGGCGGGATCGGTTATCAGGAGGAGATCGCTCCAACGCTGAAAGCGACCGCCAGTGGGAACATGATGCCCTCCATTCTCTGCCTCACCGGTCATGGGGGGCAACGCATGGACATTACAACCGATATGACGCCCACGCTCCGGGCGCAGATGGGCGTCCATCTGCCGCTGATCTGCCTCAACGACCAGGGCGGCGGCATCATGTCCTGCTCTGAAGATGTGGCTGGGACGCTGCGGGCACAGGAGCATGGACATCAGCCGCTGGTTATGGGGGTGCAATTATTTGAAAACCATGGCATTGATGCGAGATATACAGGGCCGCACAAAGTGTCTCCAACATTGACAAATCGTGGCGGCACTGGAGGCAACAATCTCCCTCTCGCCCTGCAAGTGCGGGAACCAATCTGTATCTCCGGCAACGCCATTGACCGCCAGCCTCAGAACGGCGGCAACGGTCTGGGCTGCCAGGAGGGGATCGCCTATACGCTGACCGCCACGGATCACCACGCCGTCTTTTCCCGCCAGCGAGTGGATGTGTTTCGGGATGACAACGTAGCGTCTACCGAAAGCGCCCGTCAGCATAAGGACGCCACCGATCTTGTCTTACAAAATACAGGGGACGAAAGGCCATTGCTTATCAGGAGGCTGACGCCGCTGGAATGCGAAAGGCTCCAGGGTTTTCCCGATTTTTGGACAGACCTGCCGGGGGCCTCCGACTCCTCTCGCTACAAAGCCCTGGGAAACAGTGTTGCAATTCCATGTGTAGAGTACATCATGCGTGGCATTGCCATGGCGATCATATCCACAAAATAACATTGTCAGTTTTGCTTCGTCTTGCAAAAACTTCTTTGTTGGTATGTGTGAATAGCTATTGTCCGGCGTTTCCGATATACTTGCCATACCGCCCAGGAAAGGAGAGCCCTATATGGCAGAGAAAACAAAAAATCTGTGCGCCCAGATCCCGGAGTCCCTCCACGCCAAGGTGCGGGAGCGGCAGGAAGCGTCCGGGCAGACACTGGGTCAGTACATGACCGAACTCATTGCAAAATTTTATGAACAGGAGGGTAAACCCACCATGAAAGAGAACCAGAGAACTGTAGCCTTCCAGGTGTCCACCGAGCTGTTCGATCAGTTCAAGGACTACCTCAAGCGGAAGGGCGTCAAGCAGAACGCCTTCTTCCTGGACTGCATCCGGCAGGCACTGGAGGAGGCTGAACAGACAGCCAATGGGGAATCGGAGCCGGAGGCGGAACAGGAAACGGAACAGGCTATGTGACCCAGTAAGGGCGGCAATGCCGCCTTTACTTATTGGAGGTGATTGTGATTTATATCTACCCTGATAACCTGAGAGCAAAACCCAAGCTGTGGCTGTGGGAGCTGCGGGACGTGGCGGTCATTGGCATCGGGTTTTTATTCTCTGTCCTGGCGTTGGCGAATGGGTCTGGAATGCTGCTGATGATCCTGACGGTGCTGTTCGCTTTCCTCTCCATCCGCATGGAGGGAGCCAGCATCCTGGACTTCCTGCGCTGCGCTGTCTGCTTCCTGTTCCTGCACCAGCAATATTACGAGTGGAGTGCCCCACAAAAATGACAGACGCAGAAATGAGACAGTGGCTGGCTGTCACAGAAAACAGCCGCTTTCAATGGACTGAGGATAAAATCACAAGTCTGAATGGCCGCGGTGCGCTTTACTATTTCGGCGGAGAGGACGGAATCTATATCCGAATCCAGCCGGGAGGGGAACTCTCTGTTGGAACCTATAAGGGGGCGTTTCCTCATATCGGAGAAGCACTCTTTACCCGGAAAGCGGTCATGGACTGCGGTGACTTCAACCGGGCGTTTCAGAAAGCGGCACAACTGGGAGGCCGGCAGTTTTTGCAGGATATGTTTTCCAGCAAGCCTTCCCAGGAGTTTATTGAAATTCCTGCACCTCCCGGTATGGGAATGCAGATGATGTAGGAGGTATCCACTTGAACCGAAAACAGAAAAAAGAGCTGCGGCGGCATCTGTCCACCCAGCAGCTCATGGGGATTGACCAGCTCACCGATCACGGCCTGAAGACGGCCAGAGGTGAGCTGGTTTTTTATCTGGTCAGCCCGGACAACCTCTCCGTCCTGTCCGCCGAGGGGGTCCGGGGCCGCGTCCGCGCCCTGACGGAGCTGCTGCGGGGTATGGAAGCAGTGGAGCTGCTGGCCCTGGATTCCCGCGAATCCTTCCAGAGCAACAAGCACCACTATCAGGCCCGGCTGGAGCAGGAGGATCTCCCCGCCCTGCGGGAGCTGCTCCGGCAGGACATGGGCCACTTGGACGAGATCCAGTCCACCACCGCCTCGGCGCGGGAGTTCGCCCTCGTCTACCGCAGGGAGGAAAAGTCCACCGAGGACGCCGGGCACCTGAAGCAGATCGAGAAGCGCGTCCGGGACTGCGGCTTTCACGTCCGCATGGCGGAGGAGCAGGACATGATGCGTCTGCTGGCGGTGTACTACCAGCAGGACGTGACCACCGAACAGTTTGACCGCTTTGACGGGGAAAGGAGCGCCAATGGCTAAAAAGCAGATAAAAAGGAAGAAAAAAGCAGCATTAAAACCAGAAGCTGTACCGCCCAAGGACTTCCTGGACATGATCGCCCCCGCCGCCGTGAAGTTCAACACGGACAGCTATATCCTGGGCGGCGCGTATCACTGCACCCTGGCCCTGCGCGGATACCCCACCAGCACCGAGGAACTGGCCCTGCTCCGGCATCTGGGCGAGAAAAGCGGCGTCACTCTGCGGATCTACACCCGCCAGGTCACGCCGACCGAGGAGAACGCCATCCTCCACAACGCCACCAATAAGAGCAGGATGGAGCGCGGCAACACCAATGACATGAAGCAGAGTATCACCGCCGAGGCCAACCTCCAGGACGTGGCCGCGCTCATCACCACCATGCACCGCAACCGGGAGCCGCTGGTACACTGCGCCGTGTTCATCGAACTCTCCGCCAGGGACTCGGATAGTCTCCGCACCCTTCGGGACGATGTGACCGCCGAGCTGACCCGCTCCAAGCTGAACGCCGACCGCGTCCTCCTCCGCCAGCGGGAGGGCTTCCTCGCCTCCAACCCCGCCGGCAGCAACGTCTTCGGCTCCCTCTATGAACGGGTATTGCCCGCCTCCAGCGTGGCGAACCTCTTCCCCTTCAACTACTCCGGCAAGAACGATCCCAACGGCTTCTATGTGGGCCGGGACCGCTACGGCTCCAACATCATCGTAGACCTGGACCGCCGCGCCGAGGACAAGACCACCGCCAGCGTCCTCATCTTGGGCAACTCCGGCCAGGGCAAGAGCTACCTGCTGAAGCTCCTTCTCTGCAATATCCTGGAGAGCGGCAAGTCCGCTCTCTGCCTCGATCCTGAGCATGAGCTCATCGACCTGTGCGCCAACCTGGGCGGCTGCTTCGCTGATCTTATGAGCGGGCAGTACATCATCAACCCCCTGGAACCCAAGCTGTGGGATACCGATGGTGAGGACGATCCGGAAGCGCCAGCCGCCTTCCGGCAGCGCACCCGCCTGAGCCAGCACATCTCCTTCCTCAAGGACTTTTTCCGGGCCTATAAGGACTTCTCAGACCGCCACATCGACACCATCGAGCTGATGCTGGAACGGCTGTACAAGAAGTGGGGACTCAACAATCACACGGATTTCCAGTCCATGCGGCCCGATGATTTTCCCGTCCTCTCCGACCTTTACGATGTGATCGAGGACGCCTACCAGCACTATGACAGAGAGGAAAATCCGCTGTACCCGCGGGAACTGCTGCAGGAAGTCCTGCTGGGCCTCCACTCCATGTGCCGGGGCGCTGAAAGCAAGTTCTTCAACGGCTACACCAACATTACATCCAGCCGATTCTTGGTCTTCGGCGTGAAGGGTCTCCTCCAGGCCAGCCGGAACGTCAAGGACGCCATGCTCTTCAATGTCCTGTCCTACCTCAGCGACAAACTTCTGACCGAGGGAAACACCGTGGCCACGCTGGACGAGCTGTACATCTGGCTTTCCAACGTGACCACCATTGAGTATATCCGCAACACCCTCAAGCGGGTGCGGAAGAAAGAATCCGCCCTCATTCTGGCCTCGCAGAACCTCGAGGACTTTGACGTAGACGGCATCCGGGAGCTGACCCGGCCTCTCTTCGCCATCCCCACCCACCAGTTCCTCTTCAACGCCGGCAGTGTGGATAAGCGGTTCTATATGGACAACCTCCAGCTGGAGGAGTCCGAGTTTGAGCTGATCCGCTACCCCCAGCGGGGCGTCTGCCTCTATAAGTGCGGCAATGAGCGGTATCTCCTGGAAGTCCACGCCCCGCCCCATAAGGCGGAGCTGTTTGGGAAGGCAGGCGGACGGTAATAGTTTTTTATCGTTCTGCCGCCAGCGATACCCGGACAGGCTCGACATACTCGGCTACGCTGGTATAGCTCAATTCCAGTTCCACAGCGTCCCAGGAGTAGTTATCCAGATAAAAGACCTCTTTGTGTTTGGCTTCTCCGCTGTCGCTGTCCTCGGCGTCCACACGAATGGTAGACACCTGATGCCATTTATGCTCGCCGCCCTCCGGGTCCCAATAGGTGTGGGAAAAGCTCTGAGCAAACTGCTCCCGCAGTTTTGGTGACAGGATCGTAAGCTCCACACCGCCTCCGATGGGACGAACCTCCACAAGCTCCACTCCCGCGGGCAGGCCGGTGGCCTCGCCGCTGGTCAGGTCTACGACCACATGGGGCGCATCCTTGTCCAGCCACTCCGCCTTATCAACGCACAAGGTCAGTCCCTTGGGCGGGTCGTAGTAGAAGCTCTGGAAATAGTAGGTGAGCTGGGATGGAGATTCCAGTGTGCTGCTGGAAACCAGAGAGCCGTCCTTATCATCATACCGGCGGCCGGACTGGTCTTCAAACCAGAATTTCAGCGATTTGAGCCAGGCGGTGTTGGTCTGATCCTCGCCCAGATAGAGGATGGTGCGGGTGGGTGTGTATTCCAGCCGCTCCACCTGGATGCGCTGTCCGTCCAGCTCCATCCAGCGGTTCACTGGGACAGTGATGGGCTGGGCGATACGGTTCATATCCAGGGCCACATCAAAGGTAAAGCACAGAACGCCGGGGTCGTTTTGGGGGTCTGTCCAGTCCTCTATCGACTCTCCCAAGGACGCCTTTGGAGGAGCGGGCATGGCTGGCGTCTCCGGCTGCTGCTCCGCCAGGAAATACATGTTGATGGTGAATCGCTCAGGCAGTTCGTTCGGTGCGCTGAAGGAGAGGATCATGGACTCCATGCCGTTTGCCTGCCCGCTTATATCCCCTTTGACGTTGGATGTGGAGTAGGCGGCAGCAATATGATCCCCGTTTTCATCAAGCAGCTCCGGGCTGGTATAGAATCTGCCCCCATCTATTGAGTAGACGAATACCATCTGGTGCTGATCCACAATGGCGTATCCCAAATCTACCTTTACCCCATCCACCGTCTGGGACTGCCCAATATACTGCACATAGTCGTGGGCGACGGCAGCGGACAGGCTGGGGGAAAAAGCAACGGCGGCGGCCAGCTCTCGGATGACCGGTACACTGGAGCAGGCCAGGGCGAAGGTGGGGAAAAGGTTCACCATCAGTACAAAGCAGGCGGCGACCGAGGCAACGGTCCCAAGGGGAGCGGAGAAGCGGCGGAGCATCCTGGAGCGCCGGGCGCGTCTCCGGGCGCGCTGCATACTGTCCTCCAGCAGCTTGGGAGGCGAGGCCAATTCGTTCATCATGGCCTGAAATTCTACAATTCGATTTTCCATCTGACAACCTCCTTCTATTCGTCAGTCAGCTCCAACCGGAGCAGAGATAGGGCCTTCTTCTGCCGGGTGGAGACAGTACCCCGTGGAATGTCCAGGGCTCGCGCCGTCTCCTCCAGGGTGAGGCCGGTGAAGTAGCGCAGGATGATCACATCCCGCAGATCCTTTGGCAAGCGGCGCAGCGCCTCCTTCAAGGGCAGGGCGTCAAATTCCTCCTGGGCCGTTTCGGGCAGTTCGGCCACGGCCAGTTCTCGCTTGCGCCGGCGCAGTTCGCTGTTGCAGACATTGATCAGGATGCGGGTGAGCCAGGTATCGAAAAACTCCGGCTGCCGCAGCTTTGAGTAGGCCAGGAAGCCCTTGTAGAACGCTTCATCCACTGCATCCACAGCATCGGAAGGACTGCCCAAGTAGACTGCTGCACAGCGGTAGAGCTGTTCTTTTAAGGATTCCGCCCGGCGGATGTACTCCTGTTCGGTCAAGCCTTCCCCCTCCTTTCTGCCTATTAGACGCGGTACTGGTTGGTTTTGCCTTTTACATTCCAAAAAAATTTTTCGGAGGCATAGCAAAAGACGGGAGACATTTGGCGCGTCTCCCGCCTGAAATAGTTTGTTACAGGGTTAGGTAAATCAATTAAACAGGGTTGCACATCTATAAATATCTTTTTCTAAAAAATCGTAAATGTTTTTTGAAAAAGGCGAAAGTGTATTGCAAATCCTATTTTGGAAATACAATATTCCAGTTTCATCTACCAGCCAATCCCCCATTATGTCATATCCTATTCCGATATATAGAGCGCGCTTTCCAATCTTTTGACTTACTGCCTCTAACTTTGGATATACAGAAGCATCGTAATTAAAAAAATCGAATTCAATTGCATCACAGGATGAACCAACACCAAGTTCTGGACACTGATTTTTGATTCGTATTCCATCCAAAGCGTCAATAATGTCTCTGGCGCTATCAAAAATAATATCTGGGGGGACTTGCGGCGGAAATCTCCAATCAAGATGTGATAAATGCTTTTGAAGAAGGCCCTTATATAAAGGTGTCCACCCAGCATCAACCAAAAGGCTGTTTGCTTCTAACCGCACATAATTCAGCATTTATTGTCTCTCCCCAACCCTTTCTATTTTGTTGGACGGCTTTCTAATCCCAAAAGCTGTGGGCAATCTGCGTCAGGTAGTCCTGGGCGCTGCTGTGGATGCTGGGTGGTTCCTCCAGGTTCACGAAGTAGTCAATGAAGAAGGCTTCCACGTCCGGGTCACCTTTCAGCTCCGCCAATACCTGAAACGACTCTGCCTTCAGACTGCAATATTGGTCCCCCACGGCGGCGCACCGGAGGGCGGTATCCTTTAAGCGGGAATCTCCCCGGTCCCGCAGAACCACCAGCGCCCCTCGCAGCTTGGGCCGGTAGAGGCCGGGGTCTGCCAGCCAGGTTTCCAGCTCCTGGTCTGTGGGATAGTTGATCTCCGCCGCCGACACAAGGGCATACCCCTTGGCGGTAGGATAGCGTTTCCCGGCAGTCAGCAGCGCCTCCGGTAGCTCCGCGTCCGCCAGACGGCCCTCCGGCAGAGGAATGGAGCTTTCGGTGAGCTTCCAGGGCGCTTTTAGCAGATTGATTCCATTCATGTCCTCGATAGGCACTGTGAAGGGGCCAAAGCAGCCAGCTTTCTTTTCCCGGCTTCTGGATTCAGCCAGCGGACGCAGCTGGTAATGCTCCAGCCGCAGCACCGTCAGGCAGGGCAGAGTCCGGCCCAGCAGGGCGGCGGCCGCCGCCTTGTGGTGCCCGTCCAGCAGGACGGACATCCCCTCTGTCACATAGACGGCAAGCCCGTGGGGCAGAGGACCGTCTTCCCGGAAGCGTTCTTTGTAATAGTCCACCCGCTCCATGTCCAGCCGCGACCGCCGCTGGGAGGGGTAGAGGAATTTCGGAGGAATGCTTTCATAGTTGTAATCGTAGTCATCGTCAGAAAGCCAAACGAGGGCGGTGGCGGGGTTCGGCTCCAGACAGTCGGACACACCCCAGAAAAACTGCCCACAGCCGTCAGCGGGATAGGCGTCGCTCTCGGCCAGCACATAGACGCCCTCTGGCAGCAGCTCCAGCAGGGGCGACAGGGCGGGAACGGCCTCCTCCAGCTGGGTACAACCGCCGTTGAGGGTTTCCCGCAGAGCGTCCAGCTCCGGGCACTCCGCCGTATCCAGGCCCCAGCCGGTGCAGAGCCAGCTTTCACTGGTTTCGCACACCGCGGCGAGCCAGGACAGCAGAGGCGCACCCCGGAGGGTAAGGCAGAGAGGGGTTTCGTAGGGGTCCGCCTTCATCGGCGGAAGCCTTCTCTCCCAGCGCAGCACACCGGTCCCGCGGATATGGAGCAGCAGAGCTTCCCGGCACCAGGGCTGCTGGGCCAGATCGAGCTTTGCGGGAAGGACGCGGACGGCCTCTTGGTTCCAGGGCATCTTCATGGGCGTTCTCCTCCTAACCTGGTTTGCCCAGCATATGGGGTCTATTCCTCCTCCGGCTGGGGATGCTTTTTCCGCCGCTTGGGCGCAACACTGTCATAGCTCAGTTCCAACAGAGGTGTGATTTGATCGTCGGAAACAGAGCCGTCCAGAATAATGGAAATCCAGTGGTTCTTATTCATGTGGTATGCTGGGAAAAACCCTTTTGTGGAGAGCAGTGAGCCAATCATAATGGTGCTGCATTTTATATCCATCACATCAAGGGCTTCTTCTCCCGCCAATCCCAGCTTCTCTGGAAGAACGCGCATCATGGCGGCGTACCACTTTCTGCTGGCGGAGTGGCGGAATATCGCGTTGCCGGGACTGTCCGCCCATAAATATTCCGCCTGCGTTCCGTAGGTGTCCTGTATGTACTGTGTGATACGTTCACGCTGCGAAGAATAGGCCATTTTATATCTCCCTTGGCTCTTTCAACCGTTTCTCATACTCCTGCCGCTCCGCTTCATCCGCTGGGCGGATGGCGTACTTCCCGCAGTCGGGACACTGCTCCGGTTCAACGGTGTAGCTAAAGAGGAAATGGCAGTTGTCACAAGCATAGATCATTTTCATCACCTGCAACATTATAGCAGAAAATCTCTCAATTCACAAGGCATCCCAAACCGAGCCAAACAAACTCTAAACCATCATCGCAGCCTGCCCAGACCAAACAAGCTGAAATTATAACAACCCAAGGAGGTATCTCTATGAATATCGTCGGATACGGCGGCGGCACGAACTCAACCGCTATGCTCATTGGGCTTTACCACCGGAAAATCCCTGTGGATTTAATTCTATTTTCCAACACAGGCGGTGAGCAGCCCCACACCTATGACTATCTTCCCATTATGAACCGCTGGCTGGCGGAACACGGCCTGCCCGGAATTACCCAGGTGGAATACACCGATAAGTACGGGAACCGCCTGACGCTGGAGCAGGAATGCCTCCGCTCCGGCACGCTGCCCGCCATCGCCTACGGCTACAAAAAATGTTCTCTCAAGCACAAGGTTGGTCCCCAGGATAAATTCTGCAACCATTACCCGCCCTGCCGGGAGGTTTGGGCCAGAGGGGAACGCATCGTCAAGTTTATTGGTTTTGACATTGGGGAACAGAGGCGGCGGGAACACGCTCAGCCCATTGACGATGCTGATACCAAATATAAAAAGGAATATCCGCTCATGGACTGGGGCTGGACGCGGGAGGACTGCGTCGCCGCCATATTGCGGGAGGGTCTGCCGCTGCCCGGCAAGTCCTCCTGCTTTTTCTGTCCCTCCATGAAGAAGCGGGAGATTCGCACCCTTTACCACCAGCACCGGGATCTGTATGACCGGGCTATCGCCATCGAGGACGGCGCCCGGCCCAACCTCATCACGGTCAAGGGCCTGGGGCGGGATTGGGCATGGCGGGATTTCGTGGAGGCTGACCTGAACCAGACCGCCATGTGCTGGATGTTCCCGGAGGACGACCTGCCCTGCAACTGCCACGACGGTGGCTGAGAAAGGAGCGTTTTGAGATGGATATTATTGAACTGGAGCAGTGGAAACCCTCTGAAGCTAACCCGCACAAGCTGGAGTACGCCGGCCAGCCTGTGGCGCAGGAGGTATTCGAGGAGCTGAAGCACCGGCTGGAGGGCATGGGATACCTGCCGGACGAGTATTTTCTGCTGGACGGCCACTGGAAGGATGGCCGGGAGATCCCCAAGGATGCGGATATCTTCTGCACCACCGATTACGGCGCCAGCGAGGGTGTCTATCTGGATGTATATCTCAAGTGGTATGAGGATGGAAAGCCCATCACCAGGAGCTTCATCACCGGCAAGACTCTGGGTGAGAACGGCAACGATCTGGACAGGATGTTCCTCACCGCCTCCGCCATCACCAAGGCGTTCCACGGCGATCACGCCACCCACGCCCGATACATGAAGATCGGCGGTGTGGAGGAGGACACCGGCGGTTCTGTGGTGCATCTGAGCCAGCAGGAACAAAAGGTTATCATCGAGGCGCTGGTGGAGCAGCGGGAGCGGCAGGAGCAGGCCATGGGCCAGACCGAGCAGCTCCTGCGCCGCATGACCGGGAGCATCACGGAGTATGTCAACACGGTAGGAATGCGCCCTCTGCGGATGAGTGACTTTGACAAAGCTGTGCTGGCGATCCAGGACGGCGAACTGGAAGCCTTCAAGAAGTACGCAGCCAGGATTCCGTACCAGCAGGAGGAGACCCTGCTGGTGGAGGCGGCTGGCCGTCCGGGGGCCGTGGGCCGGAAGATGACGGAGCTGCTGATGCGGGACAGGTGCAATATCGACTACGCGGCGTACTGTAACGCCTGCAAGAGAGCCATCGATATCAACGATCCGGAGAAGGTCCTGTCCATGATGGTGAGGGCACAGGCCAGCGTGCCGCAGCTGGAGCCGTCCTTCTTTGGCGAAATGGCCTCCTACGCCCACTCAGACCATCGCTTCATTGCTAAGGAGATCATCAAGCGGTGCGGCGAGGAGCAGATTGCCGCCGCGCCGTCTTTCCTTCTGGAGCAGTTTGCTATGGACAAAGACTTTCGCACATTATCTGCGCTGGTGGAAAAAGGGATCTCCGGAGGAGGCAGTTCAGCAAGGACACTCCATATGCTGACCTATGAGGGCCGTGACAGCTGGATCGCGGAAGAACTTCTGGAAAAGCGGATGTGGGTGGACGCCAACGACTACAGTGCGCTCCATGCCTGTGTCCAAAACGACGCGGTGGAGGTGTGCAGGCTGCTGCTGGACGGCGGCATGGACTTCGACCAGTACCGCCAGTGGGCACAGACACGGCCCTGCGCCGGCCATGAGGAGACCCTCCAGGCTCTGGCGGACCACTGGTCTGAGATGCAGGCAGAGGTGGAGCAGGCGCCCGCCCAGGAGAACGGAGGTATGACCCTTGGCTAATCCGGCTCTGATAGCAAAGGCCGCCGCCATCATCCTGACCGATGAAAAGGCACGGAAAGTGGTGGGCTGGACGCTGGTGGCGATTCTCTCCCCCCTCATCCTGCTCATCGCCTTTTTGTGCGCTCTGGGCTCCGGCGCCACCGAGCACAACATCACCGCTGTGGAACTGTGTTTTTACGATACCATCGAAATTCCAGCGGAAACCCCGGAGGAGTACCGGCTGTGCATCGAGGCCATGCGCGCCAGCTTCGCCCAGCTGGATATTGCCATTGCTGCCATCAACGAGAATACAGAGGAAGAAACAAGCCTTGACGATATCCGTGTCAAGGCGATTTTTTATGCTCTGTACTTCGGCACTGAAAGCCATGGGGACGCTCAGTCCTTCGCGGACTGCTTTGTCACCTGGGAGGAGCGTATCCGCACGGTTCTCGTGGAGGGCAGCGACCCGCCGGAGGAGACGGAGGAGACCTACTCTGTGGCCATTCCCATCGAGGATCTGGGAACTGTCTGGCAGAACATCGCCGCCATGGGTGTGGCGCCTGCCGCTGAGCAGCGGAGCAACGCCGACAGCATCTATAACCTGATTCGATATGGAGCGGCGGGCGGCGGCAGCGGCTTCGCCGGGTCGGATGTGCCCTTCATCGGCGCGGACGGCTTCTGCTCCCCCATCGGGGAGAACTGGCGGAACGTGGTCACCTCGGAGTTCGGCAACCGCCGTGACCCCTTCACCGGGGAGCGGCGGGGCCACACGGGGATGGATCTGGCCGTTCCCACCGGCACATCTGTCCGCGCCGCCCTGCCGGGAACAGTGACGGTGTCCACCTACAACCAGGGCGGCTACGGCTACTATGTGATGATCGACCACGGCAACGGTCTGTCTACCCTGTACGGCCACAACTCCCAGCTGCTGGCGCGGGTGGGCCAGACGGTGGAGGCCGGGGATGTGATCGCCCTCTCCGGTTCCACCGGGCGCTCCACCGGCCCCCACCTCCACTTCGAGGTACGCATCAACGGAGAGCGGACCAATCCCAGAAGCTATCTGCCATAATTGCAGAGAGGAGGAAACGCACTATGAAATTCAAAGCAAATTTTACAGAAAAGCCGGTCAATTTTCAGATGGACGACTGCCAGATCGAAAAAGTGGTGGAACTGTCCCATGAGGATTTTTGCCGGCTGAAGATCACCCCACTGGTGGAGCAGCCGTTTATTCGGGAGAACAAGGGCTGTATGTTCCACAGGAACGGTATCATCCACTGCCTGCTGGCGCTGGGCCAGGGCAGCAATGATGGGGTGCTCGTTGACGCGGAGAAGTATGACTACGCCCGCCTCGCGGCCTACATTCCCGGAATGCGGGACATCGTCAACGCTCAGATGGATCGGGCGGCGGACTTTATCATCCGCTGGGGGACGGAGAATACCACCAGCGGAAACTGGTGTGTCTATTTCGAGGATCTGGAGGAGCATCTGGATCTGACAATCCAGGAGGGCAGCGGGCTGGACTCTATGCTCCGAGCTGCCCTGAAGCAGCGCCCCGAAGTATCGGCGGTGGATATGCACGACGGCTGCATCGAAGTGGAGTATCATCCGGAATACTGCCAGCAGCTCCAGGAGAAGAAAGCGCCTGAGCTTCTCCTGAAGGATCTGCTTCCCATGCTGAAAGGAGGCGGGCTGATGTTCCTGTGCCATGAGGAAGCGGAGCAGTCGGTGCTGGTGGAAAATCTGTGTGAGCTGACGGACGCCGGGCAGGAGGATCATGCCGCCCTGCTCAATGCCCGTGTGTCTGAGATCTGCGACACGCCTGAAGGGACAGAGATCGTACTCACCGGCGTAGACCCGGAGGAACTGGTGCGGTTCAACGAAGCCCACGACGCTTTTATGGAGGCGGAGCAGTCCATGGGGCCTGTGATGGGATAGGGGGTGCGGAGCTGTGAACAGGTTCAATATCCCCCTCGTGGCCGAGGGCCTCACCGCCTACGCCATCGAGCGCCAAAACGGATGGGAACGCCACCAGCCGGAGGGTGCTCCCCCCTGGCAGGCCCAGCGCCGCCTCTGGATAGACGCCATCCTCCAGGGCATGGCAAGGCTGGAGGAACAGGTCCCCGATCCGAAGCTGATGGAGCAGTTCGACCGTGAGCTGGAACAGGCCGGCGGCAGCGCGGCGGCTGTGCCCGCCTCTCTCCAATTGCAGAGAGGGACCATCCAGAATCTGCGGAACTTCGTGACCGCGCTGGAGGACACCGGCGACGACCGCCGCCGCCAGGTCAATGTGGTGCGGGAACTGCTGGAGGACATGGCCTCCCACCTGCCCTGGACTGGCAAGAGCAACAGACTCGACCTTGCCCGAGATGAGGCGGAGCGGTCGCTGGTGCGTATGACCGCTCAGATGCCTATCCGCTTCACCCACATTGCTCTGGGCGGAGACGCTGGGCCGTACTGGGCAAGCGGTTTTGTCTCCGGCTCTGTTACAGACGCTGAAACTGTCAAACAGTCCGCGGTGTATCAAGGTGCGCTTCGGGATCACCCGGAGATCACAAACTGGGCCACCCTCTGCGTGGTCTATGTGGGGCGGGGCCTGCACTCCGCGCTTGGGACGGTCGACGCTTCTGACTTCGACCTGGAGATCATGAACCGGACCGGGGACAGGTTCCTGGATGAGCGCGGCGTTCGCTGGCTGAGTGGTCCCTACCAGATGACCATAGCCGCCGCCCCCGCGGAGAGTCTGGATGGGTCTGCCCTGTTCCAAATGGGACACATCATGTAGGAGGGATGATGGAATGGAAAATAACGAAATCAAGCTATCCTTCAACAGTGAGAAGATGGAAGCGCTGGTGTTCTATCTGAAAAAAGACAACACCACAGTGCAGAAGAAGATGGACGAGGCCCTGCGTCTGCTCTATGAGCAGACGGTGCCTGAGCCGCTGCGGGAGTATCTGGACGCCAAGTCCGCGCCCACCCGGCCTAAGCGTCCGCCCCGTCCCAACCAGCCCAAGGCGGCTGCGCTCAAACCGGCGTCCGCCCCCACGGAGCATGAGAAGGAGGGCGGCGTATGAGCAACTATGTGCAGTTGGACGTATGGTTCCAGGAGGATAAGCTGAGCGCCCTCTCCTCTGTACTGGTGGAGCAGGGCACCACCGTGGAGAAACGGATGCAGGGGGTGCTCCTGGACATGTATGAGGCGTTAGTCCCGCGTGAGACACAGGAGGCGATCCGTACCCGCCTCGACAAAGAGGAAGCTAAAGCACGGGCGGCGGAGGAAGCGGCCCGAAAGTATACGGCGTTTTGTGTTCGGGAGAATGGAGAAAGGTCGTTCTTCCAGCTGGACAGGACGGAGGATATCCTGGAGATCGCCAAGTTCCTGCGCCGGTATCTGCGTGAGGAGCAGGGGCCGGGGATCGCCGCGCTCCAGACGAGCGCCTTCGCTGGAATGGAGCCGGTCACCGCCGAGCAGTATGACCAGCTGCTGGCACTGCGGATAGAGACGCCTGATAAGATTACCGGCGCGTTCGATCTGGACTTCGCACCGTGGATGCTGACGGCTGGAAGACCTGGCCCATGCAGGATGTCTCCACCGCCGTCTATCACGCGTACCGTAAGAGCTATCTCAGGCCGGAACAGTATATGTCCCGGTTCCTGGAAAAGCTGGAGGGCAAAGAACTCACCTCGGCGGGTCACCTCTCCGCGCGGGATATCTCCTTCGCGGAGGAGATCACCGAGATAGACAGCCTGCTGGATTTTTACATGGAAACAAACTTCGACGTGGACGCGGTATTCGGCACACACGTCTGCACCGGCGAGAACGACGATACCCTGAACGTCTACGCCAACTACGACATGGCCTCCGGACAGGTCTGCGATGAGCTGGAGGTCGACCTGCACCGGGCAGACGGGCGTGAGGAGCCGGTGGAATACCGGCTCAACGCTGTTGAGAAGGCGACCCTGCTGCGCAAGATGGACGCCTACTGCCAGGGGCAGACCGGGCAGACACTGAAGGACTACAACGCCCAATGGATGGCGGAGGAGATGGCACCGCCCACACAGCCCACGATGTGATATAGACTTTTTGCGTCTATGCCAATCTGACAACCCGATTTTTCGTTGGCTTTGCTGAATAGCTTTCACGGCGAAAGTGTGCCATTGTGTTTCTGCTCCCCCCAAAAATAAAATGCAGAAAGAAGGAAACAACGCATGAAAGCAAATACCAGATCCGCGCTCACGCCCCTTGACCTGTGTACCCTCATCGCCCATGAAACAGTGTCTCTTCTGAACGCCGACGCGGAGGCACTGGATTCCGCTCTCCGGCTTCGGACAGGGCTGGATGTTTACGCGGCGGCCAGCGAGCTGGGTAAAGAGGTCATACCGCTCCTGATGTGGATCGACCGGGAGATGGAGAGCGCCCGCCAGTATACTGCCACAGAGCAGGACACACCCCACCTGATCAGTCCAGACCGCTTGCTCCCGGTGCCGGATGCCGCCGCCCAGCTGAATGCGGTCTGGATGCTGTTTCAGACTGCGGTGAATGCTCCCGAGGACTATCGTCAGACGCTCCTGGAAACAGCCAGAACGCTCACAGAGATGGGTGGGCTGGAGGATATGCTCCTGACCACCAAAATCCCCGCTGCAGGATTCGTGAGCGTGGAGGATCTTCGGACGGAACTGGAGGATGTGCGTGTGGCGCTCCACCTCCAGGAGGCAGCGGACCATATCGCCGGACAGCCGGGTCAGATACTCTCACCTTGATCCCTGGATCACCACACCAACAGCAGAGGGGCGCTCCTGCCAGGAGTGTCCCTCTCAGATAGAATGGAGGATGCTAAATGACAAAAGAAGACTTTGAGGGAAAACTCAACGCTCTGGTACCCCAGCCTGACCCTGAAATCACTGCCGCGCTGTTTGCCTTTGGGCAGGAGCTGGGTCAGGAAGAAGCCTGCGACGGAGTGCGGGAGCTGCTCAACAGCATGAGTTTTGTCTCCCGGCACTTCTCCGCTGTGACCACGCAGAGCGTTTACGAGATCATCCAACACGGCTCGGCGGCCCTGCCTGGTGAAATGATGGCGGCAGCTGTGTATCTGGAGAACGGCAACACACTCCAGGACGTCGCTGAGATGGCAGACCTGGGAATGCTCATGTGCTTCCACTGTCCGCGGGACATGGAGGAACTCAGTCCGTTGGCTCTGTGTGTTGTGACAGAGGGCGGACACAGCCGGTGCTTCCACACGCTGCACTTCGGCGCGTTCGATCCTGATACTGCTCTGCGGTCTGCGCGGCAGTACGCTCACGACCGGCAGATCTCCGTCACAGACGCTCTGCTCTCGCTCACCACGGACATGGTGCTGGACGCCAACGGCGGTGCAAAGAAGATCCTGGTGGGCGGCGATCCAGATATGACTCAGGCGCTGTCCGCCGTCTTCTCCCGCTGCCCTGCGGCAGCCGCGCGTCTCACCTTCGACGCTGACCGCAGCCAGACGGCAGTGGAGTACAACCCGCTGTGGCTGGAGCTGCGTCAGAAGCAGGGACCTGCTCAGAGCGGGATGAAGCTGACGGTGTAGCGGGGTGCGTCAAGGGCCGTTCCCGATGCGGAGCGGCCCTCGCTCTTGTTCCCCCGCTGTGCGCCACAGCGAGGCCCCTGTGTGCCGCCCGGCCCGACAGGGCAGCATCCCTGCCCCTCCCGACTGACACGCCGCCCTGCGCGGCCGTGTGGCGAAAGAGAGAAAATCGGCGTCCCCAAAATGTGCAGGTGAACCGGGGGGTCGAAAAAAGTGCAGGATAAAGGCAGGTGGTCGCTTTCGCGCCCACCTGCCGTTTACCCCGCCCCGCAACGCGGGTCGGGAGTGGGGACGAGGTGGTCGGTTTAACCCCCTGTTAGCTGTGACAGGTGGTCGGAAACGAAAATAACAGAGGAAAAACCGCCTGGTTTCAGCCTTTCCCAAGGTGGTTGTGCTGGGTGGTTTTTCGAAAAAATGGAGGAATTCAATAATGAGAAGAAAACAGGCAGTTTCAGTGGAGCCGGGTGCCTCTGCTGAGATCAAGACACGCATCCCCGTCTGGCTGTACCCCTCCACGCTGGAGGTGATGGACAGAGCGGCGGAGACTGCCGGGTGCAAGAGCCGCAGTGAGTATCTGGAGAAGGCCGCGCTGTTCTACGCCGGGTACGTCTCCGGTCAGGATGCCACCGCCTACCTGCCGCCCGCGCTGGCCTCCGTCCTGCGCGGCACTGTGCAGGACACGGAGAACCGCATCTGCCGTCTGCTCTTCAAGCTGGCGGTGGAGCTGGACATGGTGATGAACGTGCTGGCGGCAGGGATGGAGATCAGCGACGACGCGCTCCGCAGTCTCCGTGGCCGGTGCGTCCAGAACGTGAAGAAGACCAGCGGCAGCGTCACGCTGGACAAGGCAGTGGAGTACCAGCGAGGCGGCGTATGACAGAAAGGCGGTGACGCTCCATGCCCCGGATCATTTTCAAGTGCCCCTACATCAAACCGGGGACAGAGAAAGCCGCCGCCCACCTGAACAACTACGTCCGCTACGTCGCTACCCGTGACGGTACGGATCTTCTCAAGCCGGACAAGGCCGGCCAGCCCGCCACGAAAAAACAGCGGGCCATGGTGGAGCGGCTCGAAAGATTATCATATGAAGTGCAACACAAGAAAAAAGGGAGGACAACAAGGGAAACTTCGTGTAAAATGTAG
>NZ_QWKI01000096.1 GCF_009911645.1 Pseudoflavonifractor sp. 60 | reverse complement strand
GTAATGCAGCCTCTTATAGCAGTGGCCATAGCGGCCATGGGAGAAAGCAAATAGGTGTGGCTGCCCTTGCCCACCTTACCGATAAAGTTGCGGTTGTTGGTGGCCACACCCACATCTCCAGCGGGGAGAGCCCCGTAGTGTTCAGCGGTACACAGGGCACAGGTGGGATTGGTGAACACCACACCAGCGGCCAGGAAGTCGAAGACCAGCCCCTCCTTTACGCATTGCATCTGCACCTCGGTAGTGCTTGGGGTAATGATAGTCCGGCAGGTAGGGCTCACCGTACCGCCGCCGGCCATCAGCACGGTATGGGCGGCCTTGATATCCTCGTAGCGGCCGTTGGAGCAGGAGCCGATATGTACCTGATCCACATGGGTCCCGGCTACCTCGGTGACCGGCTTGACATTGTCCGGGGCGTCGGGGCAGGAGGCCATGGGTGTCAGGTCGCTGACATCGTACTTCAGCACCTTGCAGTACTCCGCGTCCGGGTCGGCGGACAGGGCCTTCACCCGTTCCAGCACCTCATTGCCGGCCCGCTCCACTAGCCAGTCCAGTACTTCGCCGCTGGGCATGATGAGGGGGACCTTTCCGCTCATCTCGGTGACCATGGAGCACAGGGTGATCCGCTCGGCCAGGGAGGCGCTGTCGATGGTCTCGCCGGCAAACTCCACCGCCAGGTAGTCCATGCCGCCGGCCCCCAGGTCGCCCACGATCCTGGTCAGCAGGTCCCGCATACAGACGCCCTTCTGAAACTTGCCGGTTACCACGATCTTCATGGTCTCGGGAACTCGGAACCAGCTGGTGCCGTTGATATAGGCGGCGGCCACGTCGGAGTTGCCCACGCCGGTGGCGAAAGCGCCCACCGCGCCCAGAAGGTTCATGTGGCTGTCCGTCCCCAGCACCACATCGCCCGGCTTAATCAATCCTGCCTCCAGCATAACGTGCTGGCCGATGCCGTGGTTGATGTCGAAGACATGCTTGATTCCCTGGCGCTTGGCAAACTCCCGGATGATTTTCTGGTTGTTGGACACTTTCTCCGAATGGGAGGGGGCCTGAAGGTCAAAGGTATAGGCCACCTTGTCCGGATCCCAGACCTTGGCGTCCATCCCCATCTCCTTCTCGAACTGTAGCACGCAGTTGGCCCCGCCGAAGTCCCGGGCGGAGGCCAGGTCCACCTTGCACCAGACCCGTTCCCCCACCTGGACCGAGCGGCTGGCAGCCCGCTCCATAATTTTTACGATCGCTGTCTTCCCCATAATCATTCTCCTTTGTTTCGTCGTTTTAGAAAATTTTTAGGTTTGTACATGGTCAGCTTTCGTTCTTTTGCTCATATCAAAATATACTCTCATTATCCGCAATAGAAAAGCACTATATTTTTATATATATGAACATTTTAGTTGCAGAAAATCAGTGTTCAGCCCGCAACAATCAGTTGCAGGTTTTCGCAATATCTATGCTTTTCACGGACAATGCGAAATGATACAATGAAGGTATTATTTTAGCAGAAAGAGGTGCTTTTTATGGACTGTACAACCGTTTCTCTTCCGTTTGAAATGCCTGCTGACGCCTGTAACGTTCATCTGCACATCATTGATCCCGCCTTTCCTAATGACGGCAAGGCCGCCAGCCAGATCGGGACTGTGGAAACCTATCAGGCTCTGGTCAACAAGCTCCGCTTGCCTCGGGCTGTTTTTGTCCAGGCCAAGCCCTTTGCACTGGACAACGCCTGTCTGCTGGATGCTATCCAAAAATTCGGGCCGGACAACGCCCGCGGTATTGCGGTGGTAAACAACACCATTTCCGACCAGGGGCTGGAGCAGTTGCACAACGGCGGCGTCCGGGGCTTGCGCTTCAGCGTATGGAATCCTGACAACGCCGTGGTCTCCTTTGACGATTGCGCCCCCCTGAGCGAGCGGGTCAAGCACTTGGACTGGAACATGCAGCTGCACATGGGCGCCGCACAGCTGGTAAAGTGGGCCGATATCATCCGCAGGTTGGATTGCAAGGTGGTCATTGACCACATGGGCCGCCTGGACCCGGCGCTGGGCGTCAAGGACCCGGCCTACCCCTTCATCCAGGAGATGATCGACAAGGGCAATACCTGGGTCAAGCTGTCAGGCCCCTATCTCAACACCAAAACCGGCGAGCCCTGGGAGGACGCCACCCGGACCGCTGTCGCTATCGCCGAGTTTGCCCCTGAGCGGGTGGTGTGGGGCAGCGACTTCCCCCATGTTACCGAGAAGATCAAACCGGACGAGGTGGTCCTTACCGAAATGATTGCTACATGGCTTCCCACAAAAAAAGCCCGCCAACTGGCGCTGGCGGACAATCCGAAAGAACTGTATGGCTTTGTGTAAGAGGTCCCCGCTATGAGAGAAGAATATCGTGTGGCGCAACTCCAGCTGCAATATCCCCAGGATAAGGAACTTCTGGCTGCTTTTCTGGCGAAGAATCAACTGACCTATGAGGCGGATATCCGGGCCGCGTTCGGCGTTTTTGATGAAAATGACACACTGGTAGCCTGCGGCTGCGCCGCCGGTTCTCTTCTGAAATGCTTTGCGGTGGAGCCCAGTCTTCGGGGACAGAATATCCTGGGACTGCTGGTTTCCGCATTGGTTCAGAACCGCTTTGCCACTGGATTCTATGAGCTGTTCATTATCACTCGGGCCAAAAATGAGGCTATGTTTTCCAACTGCGGTTTCTCTCCCGTTGTGCGCACGGAACAACTTGTCCTTTTGGAGAACAGGCCCAATGGCCCCCAGGTCTTCACTGCTCCTATGCGGCAGCCCGGGGATGAGGAAAAAACAGCCGGCGCGATCGTAATGAACTGCAACCCCTTTACCCTTGGACACCGGGCGCTGGCGGAGTATGCCGCGTCTCACTGTGATATCCTGTACCTGTTTGTGGTAGAGGAGAATCGATCTGACTTCCCCACGGACGTCCGCCTGCGCCTTGTCCGCGAGGGAACTGCCCATCTGTCCAATGTACGGGTCCACCTCAGCGGACACTACATGATCTCCTCCGCCACCTTTCCCACCTACTTCCTGAAGGCTGGAGAGGATGCCGCCGCGTTGCAGAGTGAGTTGGACGTCACGCTTTTTGCGCAGTGTATCGCTCCCCCACTCCATATCACAAAACGCTTTGCGGGACAGGAACCCTTGGATCCAACCACAAATCGCTATAATCAGGCGATGAAACGGATATTGCCTCAATACGGCGTTGAGTTTTGTGAGATTCCTCGTATTTGTTTCGGAGAAGATGTGATCAGCGCTTCTCGGGTCCGTCGGCTTCTGCGGGAAAAGGGTGTATGTGAGGAGGTCCTGTCTCTGGTGCCTGAGACGACCGGAGCTTATTTGAAAACGGCATTTTAGGGGGCGCGATATGGAGCTTGAACGCATTTTTGACGGCACGGTTCTCACGGCGGAAGAAGTCCTGCAAAGTCGGACAGATCGGCGTCAACGCCAGCGGGAATTCCTGAAGCTGGGACATCCCTGCCTGATCAGCTTCACCATGAACATTCCAGGAGCTGTTAAACAGTTTTCTTTGGCTCATGCGGCCTTTCAGGTGGGACTTGAGCTTCTCCGGCAGGAATTGTGCGGTCATATCATTGACCAAAATCTGACAGAAAGCACTTCCGGAAACGAGGCACTGATCTGTGTAGATCTCCCCCCAAAACAGGTCAAGCAGTGTACCGTCGCGCTGGAAGAATATCACCCCCTTGGTCGTCTTTTTGACATCGACGTGTTAGACCATGAAGGCGTCTCGATTTCCAGGATCGCTTTAGGACTACCTCTACGCCGTTGCTTGTTGTGCGGCAAAAATGCAAAGCTGTGCGGTCGCAGTCAGGCTCATTCTCTGGAAGCAGTCCGTTTTGTTGTCGCCCAACTTCTCACAGACTTTTTTTGCAATCAAGCCGCAGACCGCTGTGCCGCGTGCGCTACTCGTGCTTTGCTCTATGAGGTATCCACTACACCCAAGCCTGGGTTGGTGGATCGAGCAAACTCCGGGTCCCACAAAGATATGAACTTCTTTACCTTTTTAGACAGCAGTGCAGCGCTGTCTCCCTGGTTTCGGGAGTTTTTCTGTATTGGATGGGCCAATGCCAGACAACAGGCATCAACATTATTCTTCCGCCTGCGTCTTGCAGGAAAACAGGCTGAACAAGCTATGTTCTCTGCAACAAAAGGCGTTAACACCCACAAAGGCCTGATTTTTTCTTTGGGAATATTATGCGGCGCACTTGGAGCTGTACATTCTGAAAACCCATTTCCGCTCCCAAGGGAACGCGTATTCCAGTTGTGTCAGGAGCTGGGGCAATGTGCTCTTTCCGACTTCAATGCCAACAACATACCAGAATCAAATGGTTTGTGGTGCTTCCGTATCCACCAGGTTGCCGGAGTACGGGGAGAGGCAGCACAGGGATTCCCAACCATAAGGAATATCGGCCTTCCCAGCTTACGCCGCCGGACCGCGCAAGGTTTCTCACTGAACGACGCTGGCGCAATGACCCTGATCGCCTTGCTGGCAAATACCACAGATACGAATATGATCCATCGCGGCGGAGTGAAAACGGCCCGAAAATGTCAGAACCAGGCTCAAGAATTGCTGAACCAAATAGACAAAGACGATCTCTATCCCCGGCTGAGTGCTCTGGATCAGCAGTATATCAAAGAAAACCTCAGTCCTGGCGGCTGTGCCGACTTATTGGCACTGAGCCTTATGATATTTTTCTTAGAACAGGAGGGATACCTTTCCTTATAAGCCCAAAATGTTAAGCTCACCGCAGTCTTTTCAGTGCTTCACAGTTAACGTTCTTATTTTTTGAAAGGGGGAAATAAAATGAAGAAAACCTGTCAATGTAAAGAAATAAAGGACCCGCGGGAGCAAAAATTGACAGAATGGATCATCCAGCACAAACAGGAACCTGGCGTTGCATTACCAGCACTTCAAAAGGCCCAAGAACTCTACGGCTTCCTGCCCGTGGAGGCCCAGCGAATCGTGGCGGGGGAGTTGGACAAGCCCCTGAGCGAGATCTACGGCATCGCCACCTTCTACTCCATGTTCAGTCTCACCCCCAAGGGCCGCAACCACATCAGCGTCTGCCTGGGTACCGCCTGCTATGTAAAGGGCGGCGGACACATCTATGAGCTGCTCCAGCAGAAGCTGGGCATTGAGGGCGGTGGCTGTACCCCCGACGGGCGGTTCAGCCTGGACGCCTGCCGGTGCCTGGGCTGCTGTGGTATGGCCCCGGTGATCATGGTGAACAGCGACGTGTACGGAAGCCTCACCGGAGACGAACTGGACGCGATTCTGGACAAGTATCAGTAGGAGGGCGGAAGAATGGATGAAAAGGGAATGGTTCAAAATTTTGATATGCTGCGGGCGGTCAAAGAGCGGGCTCTGCCCCGGCTGGACCCGGAGGTGGGCGGAAGTCCTCGGGTGGTGGTGGGCCTGGCCACCTGCGGCGTAGCTGCCGGGGCCCAAAGCGTCTACGATGCCATTGCAGCCGAGCTGGAGAAGCAGGGGCTGACAGACGTGCTGCTGGTCCGGACCGGCTGCGTCGGTATCTGTCAGTTTGAGCCGGTGGTGGAGGTCCATCTGCCCCATCAGGGCAAGACGACCTATGTGCGCATGACCCCGGAAAAGGCGGTGCGGATGGTAGACCAGCACCTTCTGGGCGGCAACGCCATCGCCGAGTACACCATCGGCGCCAGGCAGTAAGGGGGGAGAAGCATGTATCGCGGATATATCATGGTCTGCTCTGGCCCCAACTGCGGCGTTACCTCGGGCCGTCTGGCGGACGAATTTGAGGTGCAGATCAAGCTGGCCGGTCTGCGCAAGGAAATTCAGGTCATCCGGGGCGGCTGCCTGGGGCTGTGCGGCTCCGGGCCAAACGTTATTATTTTCCCCGAGGGAACCATCTACAGCCACGTCCAAAATGAGGACGCGGCCCGGATCGTCAGCGAGCACCTGCTCAAGGGCGGTCGGGTGGAAGACCTGCTTTACGACGAGAATCAGGCCGCTGGCGCGGTCCGGAGCCTGGAGGAGACGGACTTCTTCCAGAAACAGACCCGTATCGCCCTGCGCAACTGCGGCGTGATCGACCCTCAGAGTATCGAGGAGTACATCGCCCGGGACGGCTATGCCGCTCTGTACAAAGCGTTAACTGATATGACCCCGGACGATGTGATTGAAACCATTCTGGCCAGCGGACTGCGGGGCCGGGGCGGTGCGGGTTTTCCCACGGGCCTGAAGTGGAAATTTGCCAGTGGAAATCGGGGGAAGGTGCAGAAATATGTCTGCTGCAACGCGGACGAGGGCGATCCGGGGGCCTTTATGGACCGCAGTGTCCTGGAGGGCGACCCCCACAGCGTTATAGAGGCTATGGCCATTGCCGCCTATGCCATCGGCGCGGACAAGGGCTATGTGTATGTACGGGCGGAATACCCTGTGGCGGTAAAGCACTTGGGCATAGCCATCCGGCAGGCCGAGGAGCGCGGCCTGCTGGGCAGACATATTTTCAGCACCAACTTTTCCTTTGACCTGGAGATCAAGCTGGGTGCGGGTGCCTTCGTCTGCGGCGAGGAGACCGCCCTCATGACCTCCAGCAAGCGGGGCGAGCCCCACCCCCGCCCGCCCTTCCCGGCGGTAAAGGGGCTGTTTGAGAGCCCCACCATTCTGAACAACGTGGAGACCTATGCCAACATCTGTCCCATCATCCTCAACGGGGCGGAGTGGTTTGCCGCCATCGGCAGCGAGAAGAGCAAGGGCACCAAGGTATTCGCCCTGGGAGGCAAGATCAGGAACACCGGCCTGGTGGAGGTCCCCATGGGCACCACCCTGCGGGAGATCGTGGAGGACATCGGCGGCGGCATCCCCAAGGGGAAAAAGTTCAAGGCCGCCCAGACCGGCGGCCCCTCCGGCGGCTGTATCCCCGCCTCTCTCATCGACACCCCTATCGACTACGACAACCTCATCTCCATCGGTACCATGATGGGCTCCGGAGGGCTCATCGTCATGGATGAGGACACCTGTATGGTGGATATCGCCAAATTCTTCCTGGAGTTCACGGTGGATGAGAGCTGCGGCAAGTGTACCCCCTGCCGGGTGGGTACCAAGCGTCTGCTGGAGCTGCTGAACAAGATCACTGAGGGGCGGGGCACCATGGAGGACCTGGAGCGCATCGAGGAGCTGGCCGCCTTTATCAAGGAGAACAGCCTGTGCGGGCTGGGGCAGAGCGCCTGCATCAACTGCGGCCAGTGCATCGTGGCCTGTCCCACCGGGGCCATCACCACCGTGGTGGAGACCGACGAGGTGTGGGCCGCCATCGACAACCCCCAGAAGCACGTCATCATCCAGACCGCCCCCAGCGTCCGGGCCACTCTGGGCGAGTCCTTCGGGATGCCCGCCGGCACCAATGTGGAGGGCAAAATGGCCGCCGCCCCGCGGCGTCTGGGCTTCGACGGGGTGTACGACACCGACTTCGGTGCCGACATGACCATCATGGAGGAGGCCACCGAGTTTATGGAGCGGCTGAAAACCAGGGAGAACCTGCCCATCATCACCAGCTGCTGTCCCGGCTGGGTAAAGTACTGTGAGGAGTTCTACCCGGAGTTCCTGCCCAACCTATCCTCCTGCAAGAGCCCCCAGCAGATGTTCGGCGCTCTGGCCAAGACCTACTACGCCGAAAAGAAGGGCCTGGACCCCAGGGATATCGTCTGTATCTCCGTCATGCCCTGCACGGCCAAGAAGTTTGAGCTCAAACGGGACCACGAGTGCGCCGCCGGGGAGGGCATCCCCGATGTGGACATCGCCCTGACCACCCGGGCTCTGGGCAACATGATTAAGCGGGCCGGCCTGCTCTTCGAGCAAATGCCCGATGAGGCGTTTGACCCGGCCCTGGGCATCGCCAGCGGCGCGGGACACCTGTTCGGCGTCACAGGCGGAGTGATGGAAGCCGCTCTGCGCACCGCCGCTGAGACCCTCACCGGCAAGGAACTGGCCGACCCGGTGTTCCAGGCAGTCCGGGGCACGGACAGGGGCATCAAGGAGGCGGAGTACGAAATCGGCGGGGCGCTGGTCCGGGTGTGCTGCGCCAGCGGGATCAAAAATGCCTCCCAGGTGTTGGACGCGGTAAAATTCGGAGAGAAACACTATGACTTCATCGAGATCATGGCCTGTCCCGGTGGGTGCGTCAACGGCGGCGGACAGCCCTCCCAGCCGGCGGATATGCGCAACTTCACCGATTTGAAGGGGCTGCGGGCCAAGGCCCTCTACGACGAGGACGAGAGCATGACCCTGCGGAAGAGTCACGACAACCCGCTGGTAAAACAGGTGTATGAGGAGTATCTGGGCAGACCTGGCAGTGAAAAGGCCCATAAAATTCTCCATACCAGCTATATGGTGCGCAATTATGAATATTAAGAACATAGAGCAGTTAAAGGGTCTTAGTGTTCAGGATAAGCTGATTCGTGCGGCGGAAGTAATCGAGATGACACTTGGTATAATCATTTTGGTTTATTGCTTAATTTCCACCATCGGAATGATATTTGGTGTCAATGTGAAAAGTTTATTCCATAGTACCGCTTACTTACAATATCAGCTGTCCAATGTTTGTCTTATTATTATCGGAATTGAACTGATTATGATGATTACAAGCCACTCTGTTGATTCTGTGGTAGATGTAATACTTCTTGCGGTTTCCCGGCAGATGATTGTGGAGCACACTGCACCGCTAGAAAATCTGTTGACTGTCATTTCTGTCGGCCTGCTGTTCCTAATCCGCAAGTACCTGTATCTCTCTAAAGCAGATAAAAGTGATTTGCTTAGTTAGGGCTTTGTGCCAGAATAGGTGGTTTCTCGCTGAAACATTTACAAAATCTTGCAATTACGCTGATTTTTTGATCCTTTTGTGGTACAATAGATGAAATAAGGAGGTAAGCTTATGTTTTATAGCAAACTCCCCATCATGTTTCTATCTGAAATGGTCAGCAGCAAGCAGGATTCTACCAACGGTCGGATCGCCGCTTATATCTTGGAACACTTGGATGAAATCAAAAATGACTCAATTCGGGACTTGGCCGCAAAGACCTATGTGTCAATCAGCTCTATCAGCCGATTTTGCAGAGATATTGGACTAAGCGACTACACGGAGTTGAAGGAACTGATCGCATCTACCTCATTGAATTTCGAGGTGTGCTCACAGGCCACGACACCGCAGGGACAGAAAGAGGACTACATAGCGGCAGTGCAAGAAAGCCTGGAGAAAGTCCGAAGCAGTTTAGATATGGAGCTGTTGTACCGGCTGGCACAAGATATTTACGTCTACAAGAACGTTGCTATTTTTGGTATGCTAAAGGCCGAGACAGTGGCGATGAACCTACAGAGCGACCTGACTATGCTCGGGAAGGTTTCAACAACAAAGGTTCGTTTTTCTGAGCAGATTGACTATCTTTCTGCGGCAGACGCTGATGATCTCATTATCATTTTCAGCTTTACAGGAATCTACTATGATTATGGAATGCCTCAAAGCCATCTTAAGCGGCAAAGCAAACGACCAAAAATTTATTTTATCACCAGTGATATAGAGGCAAAACAAAGCGGCACCCATGACCAGGTGATTTGGTTTGATTCCAAGCAAGACCAGGCGTCTCACCCCTATCAACTCCAGCTGATCGGTGGGCTGATTGCCCAATGCTACGCCCATCTGCTCCAGCAAACGCAGGAACAATAGAACAGATAGAAATAAGGGTCCCGCTCCAACAGAAACCGGAGCGGGACTTTTCTTTATAATGGAAATGAGCAGTTACTTTAAGTTTAGGGCCACCTTGATCTTGCTGATAATGTGCGCGCCGATATTTCGGGCGGCATCTGTTGTTTGAGCACCCAAGTGAGGAGAGACAACAAAGTTGTCGCACTCGAACAGAGGGGAGTCGAAGCCCGCACCCTCAGTCAGCCCGCCGGCGGCCAGCTCGTTGGCCATGACGTCGGTGGCGAAGCCGCCCAGCTTGCCCGATTTCAGAGCCTCGTACATGTCTTCCTCATTGACAATGCCGCCCCGGGCCATGTTCAGCACCACCGCACCGTCCTTCATGGTGGCGATGGACTTGGCGTTGAACAGGTTTTTGGTCTCGGGAGTGAGGGGCATGTGGATGGTGACGAAGTCGGAAACCTTCAGCAGCTCCTCCACGGACACGCCCTTGGTGGCCTCCTGGTCAAAGATATACTCAGGGAGGTAGGGGTCGTAAGCGACCACATACATCTGGAATGCGTGGGCTAATTTGGCCACACGCTGACCCACACGGCCAAAGCCCAGAATGCCCAGAGTCTTGCCCCGCAGCTCCCGGCCCATGAACTTGTATTTATCCCAGTTCTTACCCACCTTTACATCGTTGCAGGCGTCGATGGTGTGGCGGGAGATATCCAGCATCTTGGAAATGGTCAACTCGGCCACGGCATTGTCGTTGAGGCCGGGAGCGTTGAAGACCTGGATTCCATTGGCCTTGGCGGTATCCATGTCGATGTGGTTCAGACCCACGGAGCACACGCCGATGACCTTCAGTTTCTCTGCGGCGTCCAGGATGGTCTTATTGATAGCAGGGTCCACCCGCATAATAAGGACCTCGTAGTCACCGATCATACCAGCCAATTCCTCCTGAGTGGGGAGGATCTTGGTGTCCACCTCCATATACTTTCCCAGTTCTTCAGCGATGGCAGGGGATACGACATCTATGATAAGACATTTCATAGGTAAATACACTCCTTACATAACAAAGTAGTTATTTAACAGTTTGCTCCAGCACAAGCCGGAGCAAGCTGTTTCTTAGAAGATTAGTAACGCTCAGGCTGCTTTTTCTTGTCGTTTACCTTATAGACCGTGACGCCGATCACAACAAGGAGCAAGGCGCCCGTAATGATATCTGCCGCGATGCAGCCGGCTTCCCAGGGGGCCAGGCCATACTTAATGACAGAGCCAGGTGCCACGCCGTTCATGGCATTGGAATTGGCGACCATATAGCACATATCTTTCGTGGCCTTCTGGAGGTACTTCACTGTGGTGGCACTGGGATTGTCCTGATCTACAAAATCTTTCCGGTTGGACTGGAGAATAGCGGTACCACCGTTGCGAATCAACTGATCCGGGTACATAAAATCGTGGAGAGCGTAGTCAGTCAGGGCAGTGCCGTGGAGGCCCCACTCGTCCCGGAGAATGGTTTGGAGCAGAGCATTGTTGCCGCCGGACCAAGTATTGCCCACGCAGTTGAATGCGGCCATTACACCGCTGGCAGCGCGGAAGTTTTCGATGGTGTGTACCTGGCCTTCGCTGTCCAGATAGGTCAAATCAGTGGTAGCTTCTTTAATTGCGATTTCGAATGCTTTCAGGTAAATCTCGCGCATGGACTGCTCGGTGGCCCAGGTCATCAGAATCCACTCTGGATTCTGGTAGCGATCCATAGACTCGTGCATATGGGTACCACAGTTCCAGGAACGAGCGAATGCCTCCTGGTCATTCATTGCAAAGTGCTTGATGTAGCAGAACACGCCATAATCGGCTGCCCCGGAAACCTCACAGGCACACAGCTTGCCGGCCAGGAACGGATCTTCGGAGAAATACTCAAAGTTACGTCCGCTGAAGGGGCTGCGATGGGTATTCAGACCGGGGGCGTACCAACCAGACATATCGTTGACAGCACCTTCTTTACCCACGGCCTGGCCAATCTCCTCCAACAGGTCTTCATTCCAGGTGCAGGCCAGCAGTACCTCGCAGGGGAAAGCGGTCATGTAGTAGGTGTCGATTCGAGCGTTCTCCTCCCCAAGAGCCTGGTGACGGAATGCCTGCGGGCCGTCGTTGTCCAAAGTAGAGGGCTTGCCATATTCAGGGAACGCTTCTGTCTGGAAGCCAGCCTTTCCCAAAAGCAGGGCCATTTCAGCGGGGGTCCACTGCTGGATGTAAGCATCCCAGGCGGGATCATCAAAGTCCACTCCCCGCAGGTCAATCAACTGGAGTCCGGAATTCACACCCGTGGCAGGCATATCAATATCCTCGTCGTGAAGCAGAGTCGCTTCTCTGGTGGAGTAGTCGTTATCAATCAGGATAGCTTCCAGTTCATCGGGCATCACACAGTCCTCGGGAGTAGGAGAGGTGGGCCAGGAGGCCTCAAAGCCAGCGGTGCGGTTCATAGTTTTGTCGCCATTGGCAACTTTCAAATTGCTGCCGGTCAGTTCCCGCTCAAAGGCATTAACAGCGGTAGTATAGCCAGTACCCTCACTGTTGTGAGCATAGCGTTCACTGTCCCGAGGGCCATCGTTCGCATCGTTGTAAATAATTGTCTTGCTGACGGCATTTGCCTGCGCAAAGATCACAGCGTTATCGCTACCGGATAGAGCCTGGGAATCGGCGGGTGTGGCATAGGCCCAGGCGTGACTGCCATAAACAGTCTCGTCCACAGTGCCCAGGTAGAAGGTATAGTCGCCCGCATCCAAAACATAACAGCAATTCACGGTGTCGTCATAGGAGGCGATGTCTTCCTGATCCACAGTAATGGTCATTGTTTCACTCTTACCAGGCTCCAGAATCTGTGTCTTGTCGAAGCCACACAGAATTACCTTTGCTTTCTCGATACCATTTTCATAGTAGGGAGCCTCCACATAGAGTTCCACGACATCCTTACCAGCAACAGAGCCAGTGTTGGTAACCTCCACATTAAAGGTAAATGTTCCGTCCTTGTATTCTGCCTGAGTAATTGCTTGGGAGAATGTAGTGTAGGACAGGCCATAGCCGAAGGGATAAATCACGCCATTGGTACGATTGTAGTAGGGATCGTTTTCCGGAGTCTGGGTACCAAAGTATCCATCTGCTGCCGCTGTCTCATAGAAACGGTAGCCCATATAGATACCTTCTTCATAACCTACAAACATGATGGGCCGTTCCTTAGCGCCATCAAGATAGGGGATCATGGTGTCGTACTGATTGTCGAACTCTCCATCAGCATCATAATAGACATCGCTGCCAAAGTTCATCATCACGGGGGAGGTAAGCAGATCGGCGGGATAAATATCTGCCAGACGGCCGGAGGGATTCACCGTGCCGCACAGCACATCGCCAATCGCATAAAAACCGTGCTGGCCAGGGCCGCCAACAAAAAGAATGGCGTCTACCATCGGATCATCCTGGAGATTGCCCAGCTCCATGGTATTGTTGGCGTTGATAATGACAACGATTTTACCGTCCTGTCCACGAAGTTCCTTCGCCTTGGCCAGTGCCGCCTCCTCTTCATCTGTGAGTTCCAGGTAGTGTTTATCGGGGTTGACGCCGTACTTATTGACACTGCCACCCTCTTTGGTCATAACACGGGGAGCGTCATGGTACTCACCTCCGCCCCGGCCCAGCCAAAGGATCTGTACCTTATTTTCGGAAGCATTAGAGCGGTCGCAGGCCTCTTCAATTTCCTGGGCATTGAGCTCGGGAACATCCCAGGATGCCCGGAACGTGTTGGTCATAGAAGGACGCTGGGGCTCAGTGTTGGTGTCATGATCTTCGGGATAACCGTTGGCCTTTGTGATTTGCCAATCGGTGTAATGGACCTTGGACCAGTCCATATAATAGTCGGAAAGTTCCTGGTTGATCAGAATATTGGAAGCAGCCAGAGCCTCTGTGGGAGAAACAAGATCATTGGATCCCACGGCACCAGAACCGGAGCCGCCTAAACTGGGATAGTAGAAAGACCAACCAAGTCCATTGACTGTAAGGGTATTGTTGCTGGAGAGGGGTGAGCCGTTGTTGGTCAGAGGAAGGGTGTTATTTTGGTTTTTCAGAAGGACAATGCCCTCACCCTCGGCTCGGCGGGCTACTTCCTGGCCATCCAGAGCGGTCTGCTCTTTGGGCATGCCCGCCGCATTCAGCTTGTAGTAATCGGTATCCCAGTTTTCTGTGCCAGTTGCGGGAGTAATGGAAATTTGGGCACTGCCAAATACCGCATCCATGACAGTACTCCAATACTGCATGACTCCGGTGGCTACAAGGGACAGCACCAGCAGGATACTACACAGAGGGATAAAGATGCCGCCGAATTTTTTGGGACTCATTTTCTTTTTCATGGTTCTGCTCCTCCTGTTGATATAGATTTAGGTGTTCGTCCGTCATTCTGTCCAGCAGCGGGACCGGTCCGCCGCTGCTTGACAGCCTTTGCACGAAAATAACAAAAGATCAGCATAAAAACAATAGATTTCCAAAAAATGAAACAAAAGCTCTGTTTCAAATTTTGAAACGGCCAAACTGTTTCAAGATTTGAAAATCCGTTGACCAAACGCCAATATTCTGGCAATATCGGGGCAGATAATTCGGAAAAACAACCAAATCAAATTTAGTAACAGAAAGGAAGCGAATATCATGGTCAAAAGAGTAATGGTTATCCTTGCGGACGGCTTTGAGGAGGGCGAAACCACGACCATTATCGACGTCCTGCGAAGGGCTGATTTTGAAACCGACGGCGTGAGCATCAATGGCGGGGAGATTGTCACCGGCACCCACGGTATGCGTCTGTTTGCGGACCGGGTAATGGGAGATAAGACGGAGGGGTTCTACGACTATGACATGATTGTCCTGCCCGGGGGCTGGGGCGCCGCGGACAATATGGCGGCCGACCAGCAACTGACTCAGCTCCTGCAATGGTATGATGCCCAGCCCGAGAAATATGTGGCCGCTATGTGCGCCGCTCCCGGCGTGCTGGCCAAGGCGGGTATCACAAAGGGCCGCAGAGTTACCTCCTACCCAGGTCCCAAGCTGGAACCGCTCTTTACCGAGGCCAACTATGTCACAGACACGGTAACCTTTGACGACCACATGGTCACCAGTAGGGGCCCCGCCACCGTGCTGCCTTTCGCCTTTGCCCTGGTGGATGTTCTGGGCGGCGACAGCGCGTTTATCAAAGAGCGTTTCCTTTACAATGCGCTGAAGGACTGGCCTGACCGGGTTTGATCTACTTCCCGTACTAATTTGAAATTGAAAATAAAGGAGATACTCGCTATGACAACACAAGTCGCGATACTGCTTGTTATTCTCTTAGCCATGTCGATCTGTTTTTTTACGGAATTACTGCCGATTTCGTTTACAGCCCTCATGGTTCCCGTCATGCTTCAGGCGACGGGTATCCTCACAGCCTCACAGGCATGGGCAGGCTTTGCAAACACCACGATCATCACATGGTACGGACTGTTTATTATTGGCGGTGCCTTTACAAAAACCTCTTTTACAAAAAAGATCAGAACCCTTGTCAATCGCTATGCGAAGGGCAGTTCAGTGCGTGTCACACTGATTGTTCTGCTCGCCTGCTCTGTCATTGGCATGATGACCAGCGCCGGCGGTACGATCGCACTGCTGAGTCCGCTACTGCTGGAGATCTGCAAAGATACTGGCATGGATGCCAAAAGGCTGCTTAAGCCCACGGCAGATGTGTGCAACTGGGCCTCGGTTCAGATGTTTCCCATCGGCGGTTCTATCGCCTACCTGATGTGGTTCAATTCCTATCTGGAGCAAGTCGGGACCGATCTGCGCTACGGCCCGTTCGACTTCACATTTATCAAGTTCCCTATGTGGCTGGTTCTGGTCGCTTACTATTTGTTTATGAGCCGCGGTCAGAAGCTCAAGAGCAATGCCGCTGTAGAAGAATTGAAGGATGACGCTCAGCCGTCACGTTACACACCCCAGCAGGAAAAGATCATTGTCGGGATTTTTTTTGTAAATGTTATTTTAATGGTCGTTGTTAGCATGACAAAGATCGTCGAGCCCTATCTGGTCAGCCTGTTCTTTGCGGCAGTGGTAGTCGGCATGGGATACCTCAACGAGAAAGAAGCATTCCAATCGATCAGCTGGCAAACGGTATTTCTGGTCGCCGGTACACTGCCCTTGGGGACGGCAATCAATTCCTCCGGCATGAGCGACTGGATCGTAAGCTTGGTGCAGTCCATGTTCCCGTCTCTGACGAATCCGGTCGTGCTTGCGACAGCTTTTGCGGTTCTCAGTATGGTCGTCACCCAGTTTATGAGCAACCTGGCTGTGTGGGCGGTGTTTGGTCCGATCGCCGCATCAATGGCCGTGTCACTGGGGATGGATCCCCGGCTCGTCCTTGCAGGCGTGGGCGTAGGCTCGGTGATCTGCTTCGCGACTCCGATGGCCGCTCCCGCACCCGCCTACGCTTATTCCGCCGCCGGTTTTACCATGAAAGAATACTTAAAAATGGGCTGGTTCCCCTGTGTGCTTATGACGATCGTTTTTGTCCTCTGGGCTCCACTTGTACTCAATTGGCTGTACTGATTTGATTGATTTGGGAGGACAGCAAAACATATTTCTGCCATAAAGCAAATAAAGGGATACAATGGACGGTTCGCCGCCGTTGTATCCCTTTGGGGTTAGAAGCGTCTATACTGCCCAGAAAAATCCGACAACATTTCATTTTGAGCACACAGAGAAAGTGGGGATGCAATATGGTTGATGAAAAGGCGGAAATCAAGTGGTACTCCTGGGTGGCCTTAGCCATTTTGATTCTGATGGTCTCGGGTCTGTTTAAGAATTCCGAGAGTCCTTTAAGGGCAATCGATTTTACCAACCTGACAGGCGCTTTCGGCGGAATTGCTGACGAAAAGAACTTTCTCGGTTCCGGTGGCACTGGCGCCAGAGACGGTTTCCTCCAGGCCCTGAATATTGCTCCTGTGGTTATTCTTTTTTGTGGAATTATGGACGTGTGTCAGGAGTTTGGAGTCATGGCTGCCTCCAGCAAACTGTTTCGGTTTGTCCTCAAGCCACTAATGGGTATTCCTGGCTCCGCCGGTCTGGCGCTGGTGGTTTCCTTCACCAGCGTGGATGTGGGTGCTGTTATGACACATGAGCTACTGGATAATGGTGCCATCAATGAGGATGAGACAGCCATTTTCGTCGCCTATCAAAACGCCGGCTCTGCGCTTATCGCCAACCTGATGACCACTGGTGCAGCCCTGATGACCGTCATTCCCTACTCCTTTGGATTTATGTTCATGATCTGCATGATTTGCAAGATCATAGGCGCTAATATTACCCGTGCGCTTGTTGCAATGTCAAGGAAAAGAGGCTGAGAACTTATGGCGGAGAAAAATTCAACGGTCCAAAAGAAGGGCCTGATAGAAGTCTTTACAGCAGGCTGTAGACGCGGCTTCAATATGTCCGTCAACTCTATCATGCCCGCTTTAGTCCTGGGCTATGTGATAATCCAGTTTCTGCAGCTCTCCGGGCTTATGGATGTCATCAGCACGGTGTTCCGTCCCTTTATGGGCATATTGGGCCTTCCCGGAGAGGCCGTAACCGTTTTGGTTGCCGCTTTTCTGGCTAAAGCCTCCGGTTGCGCTATGGCTGCCCTGATGTACTCCGAGGGTATCCTAACCCTGGGCCACTGCTCGATCCTGATGCCCGCCTGTATGCTGATGGGTACCCTGATCGGCGGCTATGCCCGTATCATCATCGTGTCCGGAGCCAACAGGAAGTGGCATACTTTCCTTTTTCTGCTTCCCCTTCTGGATGCGGCGATTGCCATGATTATCATGCGCTTTGTTGTCGCTACGGCGGGAATCTGAAAGCACAGATTGCTCCATACAAAAAACGGATGACCCAACATAACAAACAGAGGAATGGCTCGCCTGACAGGGCAGGCTACCCCTGTGTATAGAAAGAGGATGAGATTGTGAAGCATCAGGAAATTGTTTCCCAAATGACGCTGGAGGAAAAATGCTTTTTACTCTCTGGTAAGGACTTCTGGCAGACCAGGAGCGTGGAACGGCTGGGCATCCATAACATGGTGCTTTCAGACGGCCCTCATGGGGTGCGCCGGCAGGCCGGCTCCGGGGATCAGCTGGGGCTGAATCCCTCCCTGCCCGCCACCTGCTTCCCCACCGCCGCCACTATCGCCAACTCCTGGGACCCAGACCTGGGAGAGAAGATCGGTGAGTGCCTGGGTGAGGAGGCCGCTTCTCAGGGCGTAGGTGTCCTCCTGGGTCCTGGACTCAACATCAAACGCAGCCCCCTGTGCGGCCGGAACTTCGAGTATTTCTCCGAGGACCCCTACCTGGCCGGTAAGATGGCCGCCGGGTACATCCGGGGTATCCAGAAAAACGGCGTGGCCGCCTGTCCCAAGCACTTTGCCTGCAATTCCCAGGAGCTGCGCCGCATGGCCTCCGATTCAGTGGTGGACGAGCGGACCCTGCGGGAACTCTACCTCACCGGCTTTGAGATTGCTGTGAAAGAGGGGAAGGCGAAGTCCCTCATGTCCTCCTACAATCGGGTAAATGGCACCTACGCCAACGAGAACTACCATCTCTTGCAGGAGATCCTTCGAGATGAATGGGGCTTCGATGGCTTTGTAGTCTCAGACTGGGGCGGCTCCAACGAGCACATTGAGGGTGTCCGGGCGGGCTCCCACCTGGAGATGCCCACCACCGGCGGCGACTCCGACCTGGAGCTGGTTCAGGCCGTAAAGGACGGGAAAATCAGCGAGGAAATTATCAACCAGAGAGTGGATGAAATTCTGGACGTGATCCTGCCTGTTACTGCCGCCATCGTCCCGCTGGAGGGCAAGCCCTTCGATATCGAGGTCCACCACAAGATGGCCGCGAAAGCCGCCGGGGAGTCCATTGTCCTGCTGAAAAACGAGGGGAACATCCTGCCGTTGAAGAAATGCACAAAAGTCGCCGTCATCGGTGAGTTTGCCCAGAAAGCCCGATATCAGGGGGCGGGCTCCTCGGTGGTCAACGCCACGAAGGTGGACAACGCAATAGATGTAATTGGCAATTTCGACCTAGACGTGGTCGGCTTTGAGGCCGGTTACCCCCGTAGCGGCGAAGGGGACCCCACCATGCAGGTCAAGGCTGTAGAACTGGCAAAGAAAGCTGATATTATCCTGCTCTACATCGGCCTGGATGAGATCAGCGAGTCCGAGGGTCTGGACCGGCCCCACATGAAGCTGCCCCAGAGCCAGGTGGACTTGATTGAAGCTGTCGCTGCTGTTAACCCCAATGTGGTGACGGTGATGTCCGCCGGGTCAGCGGTGGAAATGTCCTGGCTGGACAAGTGTAAAGCCGTCATTCACGGTTATCTCTGCGGCCAGGCAGGGGCTGGGGCCATGCTCCAGGCTATCCTAGGCGAGATCAATCCCTCGGGCAAGCTGGCTGAGAGCTACCCCGTTAAGTATGAGGATGTATCCTCCGCCACCTATTTCCCCTCCAAGCAGCGAACGGCGGAGTACCGGGAGGGGCTCTATGTCGGTTACCGTTACTATGAAACGGCCAATGTCCCCGTCCTGTTCCCCTTCGGCTACGGCCTGAGCTACACCACCTTCGAGTACAGCAACCTCATTGTCACTGACAAAGAAGCGACATTCACCCTCAAGAATACCGGATCAATAGATGGTGCAGAGGTGGCTCAGCTCTATATCTCTAAGCTGTCCAGCGAGGTGTTCCGTCCTGCCAAGGAGCTGAAGGGTTTCCAAAAGGTATTTCTCAAGGCCGGTGAGAGCAAAACCGTCACTATTTCCCTGGACGACAAGGCATTCCGGTACTTCAACGTCAACACAAACAAATTTGAGGTGGAGGGTGGCGAGTATCAGGTGCTTATCGGCGCGTCTGTGACAGATATCAAGCTGTCCGGAAATGTGACCGTGGCGGGCACCAACGCCCCCAATCCCTCCGACAAAAAAATTCTCGCCGACTATTATACTGGTAATATCAAAGTCATCCCTGATGTGGAATTTGAAAATCTGCTTGGCCACCCCATCCCGGACGGAAGCTGGAGCGGCACCCTCACCATGAATGACGCCCTGTGCCAGATGTACTATGCCAAGAGCGGCCTGGCCCGGGTTGTCTGTCGGCGGCTGACCAGTATGATCAACAAGAGTATGGAGAAGGGCAAGCCCAATCTGAATCTGATGTTCAACTACAACATGCCCTTCCGAGGGATCGCTAAGATGACCGGCGGCATGTGTACCATGGAGATGGCTGAGGGCATCCTCATCATCGTCAATGGACACTTTTTCAAGGGCCTTGGACAGATCATCGGTGGCTTTTTCCGGGCCGGCAAGAAGCGCAAGGCCGCCAGCTCCCCCAACTACCGGATGGAGTACATGGCGGACTACAAAGAAGATAGATTCGAGAACAAATAAGGAGGTGCGGGAATGAATTTTATGAATCGTTTTGCGGAAAAGCACCCCAAGGCAGCGGAATGGATCCGCAAAGGCGGATTATTCCTCATTTTCAGTTGGGCAGTCACGGCACTGAAAGCAGTCATACTTATGTTCTTGCCCACTTTGTTCCACGGCATGGTGGGCGACAGGGAGTGGCTGTTCCCCGGCATCCCGGTGGAGCTGTTTGGGGTCGACTTCAAGTTGTCCATCATCGGCAACGCCCTTGAGGTTGGCACAGACGGTGCTTACTTGGTTAACAGTGGTCTGGCTTTTACCCTGGCCAACCTGACCGCTATCTTTTTCGGCGAGTGCATTAACTTTCCCCTCCAGCGCAATGTGACCTTTAAGAGCCACGGCCCCCTGGCTTCTCAAATTGGGCTGCACCTGCTGGCTACCATCGCGGTGTTCCTGGTGATGAATCTGTTTACCTGCGTGTGGAATCCCGTCACCGTAGCGCTCATCTCCAACGAGGCTGTACGCAACACGGTAAGCAGCATTGTTACCACTGTGGTCACTGGCGGCGTGGCTATGGTTATCATCTTTGCCGTAGACAACAAAATATTTGCTCCCAACTTCGGGAAGAAATGAGGAAGAATCCCTACACTCTACTGTGGAAAGAACAGAAGCTGAACGTGACTGTTACACCCAAGATAGTACAAATCACCGGAGAGAAGCAATAGGAACCTGTGACTTTGGAGGTCTGGAGGCGGGAATATGATTTTCGAGAGGAACTGATTGCTGTAAACAAAAACATTTGACTCAACGGGGGTGATCCATATAAAAAGACAGATATTAGTGGTAAATGAGGATTTGGCTGTAGGCCGGACTATATGTGACAGTATGGAGGATGAGGTTACAACTGTATGCTACATGACATCAGCAATGGAAGCCCTGGCCGACTACATAAAAAATGAGTATTGCCTTGTTATTCTGGATGTTCAGATCACAGATACGAATAGCGTGGAATTGCTCCGAACCATAAGGAACACAAAGCATACACCGATTTTAGTGCTGACTGATCCATTAACCTCAGGGGATATCGTCACTCTTTTCCATGCCGGGGCAGACGCCTGTCTGGAAAAGCCCCTAAACATAGAGGTCTGCGCCGCACAGGCAAACGCTATGATCAAACTTTATATTGAGTCGGATATCAACCATAATCAGTATAAACCAGTCGTCCATGGCTCGGAATTTATGATAAGTCCTCGATACCGGCAGGTCATGATTGATGGAAAACCACTGGCATTGACCAGAAGAGAGTTCGATTTACTCCATTGTCTTGCCAGTTCCCCGAAGCAAGTATTCACTTGCGAACAGTTATACAATCATGTCTGGGGAGATGATTCAGTGGTTGCGGTAGACGATATCGTAAAATCACAGATCAAAAGGTTGCGAAAAAAATTATCGCAAATCGGGAAAGATTACATACAGACTGAGTGGGGCGTAGGATATAAATTTGTTTTATCAGATTGCTAAGCACCACCCGAACTGGACAGCCGGCAGGATGCCGCATATTGTGGCAAATTCTGTCGGCTGTTTTTTGTAAATTGTGTCGAAAAAAGCAGAACGATGCCCGATTTTTGCCCTAGTTATGCCACGGGGGTGCCACTTTTACAGTCTATACTTCTGTCCAGTGGCAGTCCAGAAAAAAGAGTGATATTTGGCAAAAGAATAAACCACCCTTTGGCAGACGGCAGTGAATACTGCCACAGTTCCTTTTGGTAAGAGGAGACAAGCCGTCTGTGTGCCAGCCGTAAACGGAAGGAGTTCCTATGCGATGGACGATCCATCGTATTGAGGATATCTGCCGGTATGACGCGCCAGGACACACCGCTTACTTGAACGTATTTAGGCGCCCTTGTCTCGGTTTCTCCCGCAGGAACAAAAGAGAGCCGGTTAAAAAACCGACAGAACCTCCGCCTGCCCGATCAGTCACATCGGTGAAATACCCCAATGCGTACCAAGCGGCCGAGTATCCACGATTCTGTGGAGTCGGCCGCTCTTTTTCTACCTGTGGGTATTACCCCGGATGCCGTTCCCCTCCAATCAAAATTTCTCGTTTGCCCAGTGTAACGATAAACTTTGATTGGAAAGGAAATCTTATAATGGTTAACGATATGAAACTCCGTGTGACCTATCTCTTGGAAACCTACCAGGAGCGCCAGCGCAAAATCGCCCTGCCGCACTATGAATTGGATCACCCTGCCCATGCGTCTGAGACTGAGATGATCAGCGCGATGGCTCTGGGACATGGTGATGGCAGCGGCGGCGGACATATGGATGGCCGTATCTCCGACAAGACCCTCTACATCGCTCTCAACTACCAGAGCAAGGCCAACAAACTGAACGCTGATATCAAGGAGGAAATCGTGGTACAGTTGGTAGAGCTGGAGCAAGAACAGCGGCGCCTGGAATACTATGTTTCTCTGTTGGAAAAGCGGCAGGCCGAAGTAATCAGGCTCATCCATTTTGAAGGCCACACTCAGAATGAAGTGGCCACGGAATTGGCGGTAGTCCCCCGTACTGTGCGGCGGATCAGAAACGAGGCCTTGGACAAACTTGTTGATATGTTTTCCTTTGCAAAGGACTTTGCGGAGTAATGTAATCAGTTGTATACCCAGGCGTTGACGATGTCCGCAAATTGTCCGCATGATGGTACTTGCTTTGTCCAATCATTCTGTGCTATTATTAAGCTACCAAAAAAGAAGGCACTCCAGACGATCTGGGGTGCCTTCCCTTTATTGTATCTTGGGGGAATATTTGTGAAAAGTCAAACAAAGGAGCGGATGTTTTCTGAATATCCCGATGTTGTCAATGTCAAGCAGATGTGTGAAATGCTCGGTGGGATTGGGATGAAAACAGCGTATGGTCTTCTTCAGAGCGGCGAAATTCGCTACATAAAGATTGGAAAGTCGTTCAAGATTCCGAAAGTCAGCATTGTCGAATATCTGCTTGGCTAAAAAGTTTCGGCGCTGAGATATAAAAATAAAGTTTTCGGGGTGGTTGGAGAGAACAGCTAGGCATGGTATAATTGTACTGTCATTGGCAGGAAATACTATGCCGCTGCTCGTAAGGAGGCGTTCAATCTATGGTAGCGGGCCACCTGCAAATCAAAAAAGACTATTACTACATGGTACTCAACCTAAAGGATGAACAGGGACGCAGAAAATCAAAATGGCTTCCAACAGGTATCCAGGCAGTCGGGAAGAAAAAGGAAAAGAGAGCCCAGGATATGCTGCTGGAGACCCGCTGCAGTTACAAAGAGCCTGTGATCCGCTCTGCGGAACTGGAATCTGCCCGAATGAGCAACACAATTCTGTTTGCTGACTATATGCTGAACTGGTTGTCTATCATCAAAAACTCTGTGGAGGAAGTTACTTATGCGGGATACGAAGGTGTTGTAACCAAGCGGATCGTCCCATATTTCCGTAAAATGGGCGTGACATTGGGAAATCTGACCGCGCTGGATATTGAGCGATTCTACGAATACTGCTTCGACACTCTGGGAATCAAGGGGAGTACAGTACAGCATTACCACGCAAATCTTCATAAGGCATTAAAGTATGCTGTTAAACATAACCTGATTGATTCCAACCCAATGGAAAAAGTGGAGCGGCCCAAAAGTCAAAAGTTTGTCGGCTCATTCTACTCAGTTACTGAATTAGAGCAGCTTTTTCAAGTAGCAAAGGGCGACACAGTAGAGTTTCCTATCCTGATGGCAGCGTTTTATGGATTGCGCCGCAGCGAGATCATGGGCCTACGCTGGCAGGCTATCGACTTTGTGGGGAATACGATCATGATTGACCACACGGTTGTCCAGTTTCGCTCAAAAGGTAAGACCAGGGTTGTTCAGAAGGACCGGACAAAGAATGTGTCCAGCTGTCGATCCCTTCCTCTTGTTCCCCAGTATCGGGAGTTGTTGCTCCGGATGAAGGAACGACAGGAACAGTGCCGGAAACTGTGTGGAAACTGCTACATTGAAAGCGACTACATCTACGTCAATGACCTGGGTGCTCCCTACCAGCCCAATTTTGTCTCCCAGCATTTTAGGACGCTCCTGGAGAAAAACCGGCTTCGGGTCATTCGCTTTCATGATCTTCGCCACACTTGTGCCTCGTTACTGCTAAAAAACGGGGTATCTATGAAGGAGATTCAAGAGTGGCTGGGTCACAGCAACTTCTCTACGACAGCTAACACCTATGCACACCTGGATACGGCCGCAAAAAACACATCCGCAGCGAAGATGGACAAGGCAATTAGCATTGCTCCTGGGATTCAAGCCAGCCCATGGTAACAGGAGAGAACTCAGGAGAGAACTGGCCGAAAGCAAAGAAAAAACCGGGCCTCTCAAAACTGAGAAACCCAGTCATTCCAAGTGGTGCAGTTAAGCAATCCATATCCGAACCGGATTTTTCCGCAGCAGGGGAGGATTTGAGGTCATCAAATGTAATCGTGTCTGTCCCCTCCTTGTAGTTGAAGGTAATCACCATCTTGTCATCGTAGAGGAAAATCGCGTTGACGAACGTGTCAATCAACATTTTCCGATGGGACTTCTGCCGCGCGTCCAGCTTGCGGAAACGATGAAGCCAGAAGGTCATAAACTCAGCGCTGACCTTGGGCTTCGCCAGCTTCTCGCAGGCGATCTTTGTTTCCAGTTCTTCCTTCGTGGCCTCCAGTTCCTCCAGACGACCCTTCGTGGACTTGGTAAGGATACCCTGTTGGATGGCGTTGAGCAAATTCTGGATACCCTAGTCTGCCTCCCGCAGCTGCTGCTCGTACAGTGGCAGATTGACATTCTCCTGCTCCTGCAATTCCATGAGCATAGCGACAATGGCTTCGATGGCGCTATCGTCCATCACCATCTTCATGGTTTCGCTGACCACCAAATCCTCGATCCAGTCTTTCTTGACGGACTTTTTGTGGCAGTTCGTCCGCTTCTTTTTAACAGACACGCACTTGTAATAGCGGTGGGTAGTCCCGGTATGACTGGTGCCGCTTTCGCCGCAGAGGTAGGCCCCACAGTAGCCACAGAACAGCTTCGTTGTCAGAAGATAATCTTCCTCTGCCTTATGCCGGGCAGGGGCTTTTTTGTTCTTTGCCAAACGCTCCTGCACTCGCTCAAAGAGGTCTTGGGGAACAATGGCGGGGATGCCATCCGGCACAACAATGTCCCGGTAGGTATACTCCCCGATGTAACGGCGGTTGTTCAGAAGGTGCTGGACGCTGTTGTAGGTCAGCGGCTGGCCCCTTGTATTCTTCACACCCTGCTCGTTCAGATAGTCCCGAATTTCCTTCATAGTCGCACCCTCAGCGTACTGCTTGAAAGCCTCCAAAACAAAGGGAGCGGTCAGCGGGTCAAGCTGGAAATACTGCTCGCTGTCAATCATGTATCCGATGGGCAACGTCCCGCCGTTGTACTTAGATTTCAGAGCATTCTCGGTCATGCCCCGGACTACCTTTTCGGAGAGATCAGCAGAGTAATATTCGGCATACCCTTCCAGAACACTTTCCAGAATGATGCCCTCGGCTCCATCGGAGATCACCCCAGTGGCGGATACCACCTTGACCCCGTTCTTTTTCAGTGTGGCCTTGTATCGGGCGCTGTCATAGCGGTTCCGGGCAAACCTGTCTAGTTTCCAGACAATCACCATGTCAAAGAGCCGCTTGCCGCTGTCCCTTATCATATTCTGAAACTCCGGGCGGTTGTCGGTCTTGGCGGAGAAAGCCCGGTCAATGTAATGACGCAGGACGGTGATGCCGTTCTTCTCGGCAAAGGCGGTACACTCTCTGATCTGCCCTTCGATGCTTTCTTCACGCTGATTGTCGCTGGAGTACCGGGCGTAAATGACGGCTTTCATCCTCTCGCCTCCCCCAGCATTTCAAAGACTGTTTGCTTCAATTTTTCGTTCATGGCCGACCCAGGTTCGAAGCACATCTCCACAAATTTTTGCATTTCCGGGTCACTGGTAAGATCAGGTCTGTATTTGTATAGCTTACCCTGTGGTTCATCGCACCGCCCGAAAATGTAGTCCAACGATACATCGAAATAATCTGCGTAGCCTCGTAAAACCGAGAATGGTGCCGCCGTCTGCCCATGCTCATAACGATTGATTGCAGGTTGGCTTGCTCCCAACAGTTCTGCCATTTTTGCCTGTGTCAAATGAGCTTTCTCCCGTAAAAATTTAAGCCGCTGTCCAACTAAGACCATCTTTACCCTCCCCTTAAAGTTGATAAACATATCATAATTCAGAAAAGGGATTTTGTCAACTCTGTATTTGAATTTCATTGTTAAAAAGCGTCCCGCCAAGGGGACGCGCAGCCGCACAATTTATTGTGCGTTCCGGGGTTTGGGGCTGGCCCCAACAAGCGGCAAGCAGGCGTGTGGTCACACACGCCCTGCTTGCCAGTTTGCAAAGTGGGTACCACTTTGCCCTGCTTGCCGGTTTTGTTCACAGACAGTCAGAAATCATTTTTAGCGCAATCGGTTTTGCGTATTTGATCTGCATATCACTTATAAAAATTGTTCCGCCAGTTTTGTGCCTTGCCCACATCGCAGGATAGATATTGAGTTTCTTTTTTACTGATGAGCCTTTAACCCAGATGTTATCATTATCCATAAATAATTGTATACCAGATAGACGAAGGATTTGCGCCATAGGCATAATCAATCGGCTTTGCTCCTGGACAGAAAAGGTTTGAGTCCGAATATTTTCTTCTCCCCAATCCAATATACTTAGGGCTGCATTCCTATCCAAAACACTATGAACATACTGATTGCGATAGTGTTTCAGACATTTATAGCAAGCATTGTCACAAGAGCAATTTGTTAATAATTCTCGCGCTTTTTTTAGTAGTTGAGGAATAGAGTTCTCCATACTGACCGCATAACCAGCTCCGCTAGAAAGGCTGTCATACAGATAAATATCTATAAAATCGCCGGTATCACTCTCACGAATACGATAGCCAGTGACTAGCTCTGTAAATTCGATATCCATCTCTTGACAGGCTGACAAGCGTAAGGCTTCAGCCAAAGACTGCCCTGCACGATTGATCCACGACCCGCCTTGTGTATCTACATCAACCAGATTGCGATCCAGTCGAAATTCCAAGACCAACATGTCAGTTACAAAATCATATCCTAAATTCACATTGAGTGCATCCGTATGTTTGCACCGCGCTTTATTGAAGCGTGAGCGGTAGGGACGCATTAGATTTTTAAGTACACTCTCATCATCTCCGGGCATTGCCGCTCCACAGTCACAGCATACCATAAAGCCTTTGCCGCCAATTCCTTTATTGAGCATAATGATCCTCTGGTTAGGCCGGACAGCCATTCGTATATTGGCGCATCCATCTACACTGGATACATCATCGGCTTCTGGTAATGTTGAGTAAAGCGGTTGCTGTGCAGCGGTATACTCTTCATCTAATTGAGCAGTTTCTATAGATGTGGCATTCCTAGGCGCAAACCCCCATGGCCGAAGCATAGGAAGCATAGCACGTAAAGAAGAATTTCCGCAGAAGGGACAAGAATTATAGTTATCTTCACTCAGTCCAAACCAACCGCATCGATCACATGCCAGGATGCTTTTTCGATAATTTGCATCTTGAATAAACGCTCTTGCTGGTGAGGCAGCTGTCCGTTCGCTGCGCTCCGTACCAGGATAGAAAAGACCTCCAATCTGATAGGTTGTCTTATCAACAACAATAGACCGACCAGGAGCATATTCACCAATCGCAACATCCAATCCTCGTTCGACTTGATATCTGATCTTTCCGTTTGTTCCTGAAATGTATGTACTTACAACATTTTTGGGGAATGAGTATGTTGGAATAATCCCCTCCTCATAGAGGGCGTCTAAAAGTGTTTTTTGTCCAGAACTGTTGCTGTTATCTGCATCGAAAAGTTCAGGATGGTCATCCCGTTTTTTCTTTAATTCTCCAAGCGCTTTTTGCAGAGCAGGTTTATATGTTTTCAAAGTTGCTGTTGCATGTGCTGGAACAAGAATATCATCATTGGCAATGGTAAAAGAATTTAAGTATTCAAAGAATGGGGCAAGATGCTCATCCAAAAACACTGCTGCCGGGATTGCATCCAGGCTAAAAGATTTTAACCGAAGGTAGGATTGCATTGCAACCATACCAAGGTGTCTTTGAACAATTTTCTCGCTATTGATATCCACCCATGGTCTGCGGGGATCGCCGCGAAACATAGGGACAGGATTAGAAAAGTACAACGAGTCGTGGGGACCATCTTCACAAAATGTAACAATAGTTGATAAACTTGAACCACGGCGGCCAGCACGCTGCTGGTAGTTTTCCCTCATGGGAGGAATATTGCGAAGGCCAACAGCAACGAGAGAGCCAATGTCAATGCCAACTTCCATTGTAGTTGTGCTGCTCAAGATATCAACAGGTGTTTCACCAGCTTGGAGAAAATCTTGAAACCGTAGCTCGTATTGCTCAGTTTTGGACCAAAGTTCATCGCGCTGATCTTTATGAGATAGCTGTGCAGTGTGTTCTTCTGTGTCAATCACCCGAATAGGTTCGCCTTGCAGAGCATCATCAATTGGTTTGCGCCAAAAGTCCAGTGCGTTAATTTCATCCTGTGTTAAGGGATGGATATGCTCATGTCCGCAGCTGGGACATCTGCTTTTCAATAGATATGGGGTCAGTTCTGAACAACGCTCACAGCGATACCACGTATGGCTCAAATCAAAGCACGGCTTAACTCGTGACAAATCAATATAATACTTCTCGTTAGCAGATTGGCCCTCATCCATGAAGGTTTCCCGCAAAATGCGAGTCCATTTCTGAACAATTACATCGTTATCACTCCACCCCAGGACATCTTTTATAACCGTAGAAAACTTCCAGTCCTTCTGCATTCCATACCCGGCATAATTGGGACGTACTTTTAATCTGATATCATCAGAAATCGTATGGCCTAAAACAACAGAAGTATCACAGGCAGAAAGAACCCAGGCATTGAAAATTTCCATAAATTCATCTTCGCTTACTTCTATGCCGTCATCCTCTAATGCATCAATAGCCTCCCACTTTTTTGTGTTGATTGGCTCAATCCAACTAAGCGCAGCGTCAATCAGTGTATTGTATCCCCCGCAATAAAATCGCAGTAACTGTTCCTTCATCTGGTTGGGTGCATTATCCATTGTCCTAGGCGAATAAGCAAAGCCTCGACGTTTACTTCTTTGGTAGCTTTTGAGTTCAGCTGAACCATCCTCCAACAGTTTTGTCCTTTGCTGATCGTGAAAAATTTGGACGTGATGCTCTGCTGCGGACATGGCAAAAAATCCATACAGCGCATTAAGTGATTGCTCAGTAGGTTCCTGCTCCATCTTCTGAATAGCAAGTATCGCTAACTGTCTTGCCGCTGTCATATCGGATGCTTCAGACATATCTCTAGCTAATTTGGCGGCCCGCTGGCGGCTATCAGAAAACAACAGCACTTTCCGTCCCTCGTTGGGCAGTCGTTCTGGATCGTTTGATTTTTCTGGGACAGCCGGTTGTGAATCAAACTGTGCCTTAATTAGATTGAAGAATGATTGATTGCCACGAGTGCTGAAAGACGTCAATTGAGTTTTAGAAAATTCACACATACAATGGGGACAGGTAGAAAAGGTCAAAATACTTGAGGACTTTCCTGTTTTTTTAAGATTTTTTTCAGGGAAGGAGTAATATAGTGTCCTAACCCCTGGTGTTCCAGATAGAGAATCATCTCCAAAATCAACAAATCCACTTTGTACGTCCATGTAGCAAGGGAGGATTTTGTTTTCACCTTTGCTCTTGGGTAAGGAGTCCTTTTCCGATGGAATGAACAAATGAATTTCCTTAACTTCATCATCATTTACACGGCCAGAATAGTGCCATAAATATGTGCGTTTATGTTGCTCAAAGTCCTTACTTAAAACATATCCTTTAAAGTAAATAGCACCACAACGTCGATCATTATATAATTCATAAACAGAACTGCCACATTCACAACATACCATTCGACCGTCAGAAAAATAAATTTCGCCTAATGTCAGTCCATTGGCTGTATGGGAGTGGCTACAATCAGAATTTGTACATGCGTAGACACCCTTAATCCCTCGAAATAGCATGTGCATACGTGCAGGGAAAAGAACACTGCCGTTGCTGCTTCTGGCTAATGGAGCAATCGCCAGCATTACTTCAACGGCGTGAAGTGCATCGTCCAAAGCCACGGCAGGAAAAATAGTTTCTGCCAATTCTTGCAATGATACAGCGGTCCCCCGGCACTGTTGAAACATCAGGCCAAAAGGAGTATACTCGGCAAGATGGTCGTAAAGCCATTGATATGCGTTTTCTGAGGAAGAAAATGGTGCATCACTGCCAAATATGTCAGCCCAAAAGGCATTGATTGCATTTAATCGTGCAGGGTCATCACCTTCAAACTGCTCAGGCATGGCTTGAGAAAATTTAGCAAGAGGAATATCAGTTGTGTTCGTTGTTTCAATTTCCTCGCGCTCACCTCTCAGGTATATAAACGGACGAATGTCATCAGAAGCAGTAAGCGTGTTGGCAAATAGATGTACAGCTTGTTTATCTGCTTCATCATTGTTGGGCATACTTGCAGTAGTTAGGATAAATTGCACACGATTGCGGTCAATGCCAAGGCGATGAAACAACCGGCGAATTAAAAGCGAAACTTCCCCACCGGAAGAACCGCGATACATATGTGCTTCATCAATAATGAATAGAAGTTTGTTTGCTGGATCAGCGTTGAGCCAATCCTTCGTATCCGCCCATATCTTATTTTCTCTGGGTCGCAAAAGCATATATTCCAGCATTGAGTAGTTTGTAATTAGGATATCCGGACAAAATTGCTGCATTTCAAAGCGTGTTACTAACTCAGCATCTTCTTCGTCTGGAATGTGCTTACTATTATGCAGCTTTTCAAGAAAAGCCGGGTAATTCTCTTTGGCTGGAAATTTTCCATCTGCAATCAATTTTCGGAGGAAAACTTGCTTCTCTTCGGTTTCTGGATTGAGCATATCGGCATATTTCTCTTCAAGCTGCCGATCATCGTCACGTCTAGGCTCTTTACCGGCATATGGCGTTCTCCCTGTGTACATTCCAAACTGTGGACGCCTTACATTTTGACCGCATATGTTTCTAAAAATACGTATAAATTTATGCTCTGGATCGCCAATCAAACGGCGCAAACGGCTGATTTGATCTGAAACAAGGGCGTTCATGGGGTACATAACAATCGCCCTTACGCCTCGCATCTGCCAGCTTTCTGGCTGATTGCGCGCTTCAGATGCAAGCTTTGCCATCAGCGGCCACATAAAACATTCGGTTTTGCCTGATCCTGTGCCAGTTGACACAAACAAATCGTTTCCACCATATGCTTCTTCCAGTGCGGACACCTGATGACAAAAAGGCGCTGGATACACGCCCAGTTTAGCTTCAGAGAGTGCCTGAAAATAGTCTTTTATCCATTGAGGTAATTTGGAGGAGTTTTGGATACCATCGGGGGCAGTCTTATACGCTGGAGAGGACTCAATATATGGTCTCTGGTAGAGAACTCCCTCTTGGTCAAGCTGTCCTTCCATAGCTGAAAGAAGGATAGGCGTCTTTCCGAAATATTGTGATTTGATATAATTTGATAACGCCTCTCGCAACTGAATATGAACTGAATTTGCACCAGTTGCCATATTGATTATTCCTCCTCAAATTGATATCCGATAGCTTCCAAATGTTGCCGAAATGCCAGATATACCGGCGCAGACATTCTCCTGGAAAAAACCTGCGACGAGGTATAATATTCGTTGGGCCAGCTATAGAGCTTGAAAAAATCCTCTTCTGTTGGGGGCAGCCGGTAGCCTAATCGAACTTGTATAGTCATCCCGTCTGACTTCACGCGGATAGATGGTAACACTGCATAATAGTCAAGAAGAGCTGCAGCAATCCGGCGGTATTCGCTGAAGTCGTTGGGGATGTTAAGGCTGCTGGAACGAATATCTCTAATTCGCCATTCTGGTAAATTTTTTTGCAATACTCTGCTTTGTCTGGACTGATAGAAAGAATATAGCTTATTGGGACTTCCATATCTCATCAGAGAAATTCTTCCATCTTTATGGGGTGTTTCCTGCCAATATCCTTTGGAAAAAGGCGGCTCTAATCGAAGAAATTCTGCATCTGAAGGCCACTCGATTTCTGTCCAGTTATCATCGTGTAATAATTCTTTCAAATATTCGCTTAATGTCTGTGTTTGCAAACCAAACATTTCGGCCATTGAAAGAGCGTTTTCCGCTTTTGCCGTTTTGGGGTGGAGGGAATAAAATCCCAGTCCGCTCATAGAAAATTTTGCATTTGGGGATACCCCACGATACAAGCTAACATTTTCAGATACAGACTGCATGAAAGAAGCTGGAGAAATCTTGTAGGGGGAGTGATAAATATGGCCTGTGCGCAAATAAACAGCGTAAATATCTTCTATCAAGTCATTTTGATTAGCAGGAAACAAGCTGAGTGTTTGCGGGTAAACAGTAGTATACGCTGTAAAAATCTGTTCTGCTCTTTGCTTGAAATGTTGAGGAGAAACAAAATTTTTGCTCTCATCATGGTCCCATAGTGAAGCAAGCGCCATTTTTCCGGCCAAACTGTAAATGGCATGACAAATCCAAGCGTCATCGTCACTCTTTGCAATATGTAGCTGTTGTCCAATCGTGGCAATAAGGTGGTCTTTCATCTGCATTAAACTTCACCCAAGTAATGCTTAATTTCGGCTTTTACAGTATTTGAAATATTCTTCTCGGTATCAAGAATTTCTCCAAGGAAATCCTTTTGTCCAGTTAAAACAGCAAAGGGCAGTATTGCAAATAGGAACTCTAAATCTTTATTCCTCAAATCAATCATAACCGATGCGTTAGATAAAACCATATGCAAGCGGCTTGCTGCTAACTTACTCACTCCTAGTTGCTGCAATACCTTGGTTCTGTTGAAGGAAGTTTTTTGAAGTTTGTATTGGAAAAACTTCTTCGAGTGCATACCAGGGATAAATTGATTGGTTGGCTTTGTTTCAACAAAGTGTTCTGTGAATAGAGGCAGTGCATAATTGTAGAGTCCTTTCGGCTCAATCAGTAAATCTTCTGTATAGGGACGTGTCCAAATAATAAACTTGTTCAAACGCATCAGCGATTGAAGGAGATTGTCATCCCAATCTTTTCCGAAGACGTTTTGGACAACGATCACGGTATCATCACTGGTTTCTAAGTGTTTGATGATGTCTGTATCACATCGACCATCCAGTGCTAAGATACCGGCATGGCGTCCGGCAACAGATAACGAAACCGCATCTGCAAATTCATGTGCATAAGGCCCCGCTATGAGCAGAGGGATATTTTGAACATAGGCCGCATAAAGGAATGCGGAAAGCAGTTTATTCAAAGCTCTGCTTTCATCAGAGGCAAAGGACATGAAACTTAAATTTCCTTGCAAAAGAGCAAGTTCATCCTTCCAACTCTCACAAATTTCTGGTTCATCTTCTTCAGATACAGAAGTTCCCATTTTATAATGACACAGCGAACTTACAGTTGAGGCCGCAACAGTGGATTGCGGCAAAAACATCGACAGCTCAGCAATAAAACCTGCCGCATCCTCTTGTGCATCAGCTATTTTCTTTTGTACGGCCTGCAATGTATCATTTCCCAACGCCTCATAGTGAGCAATGTCAGACTTCAATTTTTCCAACCGCGATTGTGCGGAAGTAATCTGGTCTTGGAAATTCTTTAATTCTCGCTCAATCTGTGATTTCTTTTCTTCAGCTTCCTGCAATTCAGACTGTGCTAATGAAAGTTCAATTTGATGACTTTGCTTCCATTGTTCAGCGGCAATTTCTTCGCACTGAGATCGCAGGCCATCGTGGTATGTTACGATTTGAGAGAGTATTTCTAAGTCAATATCGCCTTGGTCGATTAAATCATTTGCGTGTGCACAGAATTCTGAAACTGCTTGCTTCGCTTGTTCTAAAGAACATGCTGCTTTTATCGACACTTCTTCGTATATTGACTCGGAACAGACCCGCTCTAAAAGCAGTTGACAATCTTTCCATTCTCTTCTTGTACGGTTCAAAGTTTCCCTATATGTAGGCCAGGTGATTTTGGATAGAATAATTGAACGAATTATGTCATCAACACTATTGATCGATACATAACATTCAGGGCTTTCCACATGAAGAGACTTTAGGAACTGAACGGGGATAGTTGAACAAATAAAAATATCCTGATCAGTAAATGTATACTGAGGAAGGGAACATATACTATCCCTGATTGTTACTGAGCTTCCAGAAAAAATCAGGTCATTTTTGGTGCATAGCAACCCACAAAAATATTTCAAAGAACCCATTTTTTTCCTGAGGCAAAAAAACAGGTCACAGTTGAAGGGCGATTCTACTTGAATTCCAGCCATTAATTTTTCGAGAATATATTCAATGGTTTTTGCCTCTGGAATAGTGATAACCCGAACTGGATAACTGTCTGGAACGTAGTACGATTCAATAAAGTCAACACTGGAATCATTTTTGCTGGGAGAAGTGAACCAATCCCAAATGCCGATTTCGCCTTTTTGGGTAGGGCCATCGTTCCAGAAGATACGAACCCGATTTTCAAAATACTTTGTGGGCCGTTCCGACTTGCGCGGTGATACCAATTTCTCGTCTTCTACATCAGCAATTCTACTTAACCAAGGGTTCCCCTTTTGATCGAGTTCGCCAGAAATATAGCATATGATGTAAAGTCCATACGGTCAGCAAACATTTTCAGTTTCTCCTTTCCATCGTTTCTGCGTATCTAATAAGAAGGTTATACGCTGTGCGAGGCAATGCTCCTTTGTGGATTGCTTTATATATCCAATGCTTTGTTTTAGGATAGTTTCTCAGCTTTTCCGCAATGGCTCCAAATGAATGCGAAACGGAAATTGGGGTGTCATGGCAAGCACTCAGTTTTTCAATCAACTCTTGATCTGCAATGCGACTATCACAAGATAGAGTTTCTTTTTGAAAAGTAACTGTGCGAACGCAATCACAGCCCTGATAAATTTTTATCTCCATGCCAAGAGAAATGGGATATACAGTCGTTGCGCCTTCCCCGGCAAGCAGAAGTTCCTTTTGAACTTTCCCATTTTGTAAAAGGATGACCTTTCCATCGAAAGGAGCTGAAATAGAAACACCTTTCTTTTTGGGAATGTTGGTGTAAAGGTCTTGCTCTAGTATGTTTTCCTCAAAATCTTTAACTGTTACTAAGGGAACCGTCCCACGCATATTCAAGTCTTGCTGAAGTAAATATGAAAAGCCCAATGCACCAGAAACACCTAAAGACAATAACTGTTCTCTGCTAGATGCAAATATTTTGACTAATCTCCCGTCTTCGATAGGTTCAGATTTTGGTGCGGGATATTCAGATGTGATAGGATAGGACTTCAAATCTGCATAAGTCCCGGCCAGGTAGAAGAATATCTCTTCTTGATCGTGGTAAATGAAATATGGGTCCGCCACATAGGCAGGCCAAATAGGATAAAAATCTAACGGAGTTTCACTGAGAAAAATTGACCGTTGTAAGAAAAATTGGGCGGCTCGCTCAGAAAAACGCTGGCTGCTGATTTCATAAAGATACCACCACTCAAATGTCCCTACCTGAAAACGCCTGACTTCTTTTACATTGATATCAGTAAAATTCCATTAGAGAACATTTAGCAGATACCCCCATATCCAGAGATATGAGGGTATCTCAATATTACCCGGCCCGATATTTTTCTATTACCGCCTTTATCTTCTCCCTGGCCCGAATGACCGAGTGCATGATTGATTGCGGCCTACAATGCTCCATCTCTCCAATCTGACGGTAATTGAAGTCATACTCATGGTAGAGCAGGAATCGCCGTCGCTGGATTTCAGGGAGGGCGGCAATAGCTTTGTTGATTAGTTCCCGCTGTTCTGCGTCAAAGATCAACTCCTCAACGCTTTTGGGCACTCTGAACGCCCGCTTATAGAGCGTTTCATCCCACAAATCTGACGCTTCCTGGTGCCGCCAATCGGATTGCTGGAGGTTACGGTTTTTGCGCTCCATCTGCCGAAATTCTATATAGAACGCTTCCGATACCTCCAAATTGTAAAACTCGCCTTGCCCATCCGTAAAGCTAATAAAATATGCCGTTTTACCATCGCCACGGACTTCTGTCCGAAGCGTGTAGACCTTATCCATGAACGTCATACGCCCGTCCTCCTACGAAAAAGCTGGGTGAGAGGACTTGACCTCTCACCCAGCAGCCCGTGGGGACGTGCAATTCTGGAGCTACCTTTGAAATTTCTTCAATTTCTTTTTCAGTACAGCTATCCGCTTATAAATGGCATCCGTGGTCAGGTGAACAAGTACAGCTATTTCATTGGTAGAATACCCGTTCATTTTTAAAACAGAGATTTGCAAGGTGAGCTTGTCCACTGTCAGCAGGGTTTTAAGCAATTCCGCATTTTCAATATCGTTCAGCAGATTTTCCACTGTATAAATCTCGGGTGGCGTTTCGTTCCCGGTGACACTATCAAGATATGTACCCGTGTCCTGCAACTTCTCATAAAAGCGCCTGTCTGAATTGAACATAGCCCTGTCCCAAAGATGGAGCTGTTCAATCGTGCTTTCATCCATGCCGCAGGCCCGCAGTACCTTTTCTTCAGCCAGTTTCCAACGCTGCCATTTGCGTTCTTCCTTGCCATGATTGTATGACATGGCCGTTTCCTCCCATCTGAATTTTTTTGAAATTCAGATGGGAGGGCTGCGGCAACCCGCTGAAAAACAACTAACTGCACCTATCTTCAGAGGGAAGATAGGTGCAGTTGTTTCACCAGAGGTATCAATGTGATTTGACAGTTCATAGCTATGATCCGAATGCTCTCTCGTATCGGTCAGGGTTTTTTTGATAAATCAATCCTCATTGGGTATGGCGGAAACATTCTTTGCTCCACAGCGGCTACCTCCTAAGAGCCGCCAGCAGTAATTCAATAAATAGACGGCGGCACTTGTCAAAGTACCGCCGCCATGTGGAACCTATATAAAGCCAATATGGAACCTGTGTGAAACGGGAATTTTTGTTACTCCCTTGGTGTGACTACAATGCCGTCAGCATTATCCGGGTCTTTGAAACTGTATGTGTAGCCGTCTGGCAGGGAAACACTGTCAGAGTTGTCCTCGGCACCCGGCTTTGTTTCGGCGTCAACATCAATATCCGTATCATCAATTTCTATGGAGTTTCCCACGTTCGTGTCCTGATCGACATCCTTTTTCTGATTGGTACAGCCGGTGAACAGCGAGAAACAGATCAGCACGCACGCCAAAATAGCAGTAATTTTCTTCATCACATTTCCCTCTCTTTCAAATGTCCCCTTTTGATTTCCAGCACCACATCCGCCTGTTTTGCCACCTCGCCAGAGTGGGTCACGACCACCACGCACTTCCCGAACGTATGGGCGCTCTCTTTCAAAATTGCCGTGATTTCCTCGGCCGTGTCGGCGTCCAAGTTCCCGGTCGGCTCGTCCGCCAGAATGACTGGGGCATTGGAGGCCAGCGCCCGCGCAATCGCCACCCGCTGCTGCTGTCCGCCGGACAGTTTCAGCACATTCCGGGTGATCTCGTCCTGCTCCAGCCCCAACCGCTCCAAAATAGGGGCGGCGTCCAGCTTGGCGGTAAGCCGTACATTCTCGATGGGCGTCATGTAGTCGATCAGGTTATAGCTTTGGAAAATCAGCGAGATATGGTTCCTGCGGTGGTGTTCCAGGCCCTTTGTCGTAATGTCCTCACCGTCAAACAAAACGCTTCCCTGCGTTGGCACATCCAGCCCGCCCAGCAGGGACAGCAGCGTGGTCTTGCCCGACCCGGACGGGCCGAGGATGGCGTACAGCTTCCCGGTTTCCAGTTCCGCGCTGACGTTCTGCAAAACCGCCTTGCCCTTTTTGTAGGCGTAAGAAACATTTTTTAATTCCAGTTTAGGCATGATCGTACCTCCTTTAGCTCATTTTGGACAGGATTTCGCGGGGTTTCAGCCGCATGACCGTGATGGACGATGCGCTGACGGCCACAATGATAATAGCAAGGCCAATCAAATAGAGTTGGGCGAGGTTATCCAGCCCAACGGACACTTGGATGCTGTTCTCCGTAGGCAGGGGCTTTTCAATCAGATTGTCCGCACCCACATCAACCGCAGCGGCGGCAACTACAACATCATTATCGTCCTCCGGCTCGGTCTGCATACTCTGCTCCAACAGGTGGTTGCCGATCTGCCCCGCTATGGCGTTGCTGGTGAAGTAGGACAGGCCAAAGGCGAGGACGGCAATCAGCAGCACCTCAATCAAATACTGCCCGATGATGGCCGATTTCCTGATACCCACGGACAGGAATACGCCGATTTCGTGAATACGGGTCTTTGTCCAAAGGGTCAATATCAGGGCCAGAATGATGGCGCTGACAACGATGATCACCACCAGCAGGGCCACGACCAATTCATTCAGCGTAGCCAACGGAGCGGCGGCGTTTTCGTAGGTTTCATTGTCCACCTCCACGGTAAAGGCTTTCCAGTCGATTCCCGGCAGGGCCTTGACTTCGGCCACCACCCGCGCCATGTCCTGCGGGTCGTCTATGGTAACGTGGAGTGCGGAAAAGCCGTAGTTGATTTCTCCGCCGTCAAATTCTTTTGAGGACTGCAAATCTACAAATACACGGTTCTGGATTTTGTCGTAGGTGGTGACAGTTTCCCCAAACTGCTCCACCGCATGAGGGATAAACAGTCCAATAATTTGTACCCTGATTTCCGGCCCGGTAAAGCCCTGATCTTCCACGCTGTAACTGTGGGCGGTGAGGTAGTCCCCGATCTTCAACTCGTTCCGCTCCGCCAAGTCCTGGCTGATGATTGCCACATGGGTATCATCGGTGGAAATATGCCGCCCCTCTGTCAGCGTCAGTGTGCCAGTGGTGAAAAGTTCATCGTCCTCCGTGTTGCAGACGCCCAGCGTCTTTGTGTAGCCCTGATACTTCGCATCGGTTGAGATCGTTCCAGGGAACAGGGAAAGCCCGTCAAATGGGAGAAGATTGTCCTGCCTTGCGCTGCAATACTTGACCCCGGAAACGCCTTTGATGGCGGCGATGTTCTCCGGGGTAAATTGTACGGTGGAATACATAAGAAAGCTGCTTGATGTTTTGCCGGTTTCCGCGTCCACTTCGTCTTTGACGGGTTCTTTCACGACATAGGGGCTATTGCTCCAATCTACAAAAACATCAAATTTGCCGCCCAAACTCTGCCGCAGGTCAAGCTGCGCGGCCTCCGACGCCTTCCAGATAGAAAGGCCCGTCAGGACAAAGGTTGCCATAATCAGCAGGATGGCGAACAGGAGAATGGTTTTCCCCCGTTTTCGCGTGACGTATAAAAACGCCCTTTTGAAAATGCTCACGGTTGATACCTCCATATCGTTATGCTGTTCTTCCGAACGCACTCGCAGAATAGCATCCCAATGTGGAATGGGTATGAAACGTATATGGAATTTGAGCAGAAATGAAAAACTCCCCGGCTGGGGAGTTTTCCACATTTCACATTTATAGTTGAATGGTAAAACACATCCCAGGCGGGGACTTCATGGGAGCAAAGGAATAGGGGATGTTCATAGAGGTCAAGAGCGTGTCCACGATATAGAGGCCCAGGCCGTTGCCGCCGCTCTCCCGGCTCCGGGAGAAGTCTGGACGGTAGAATGGTTCAAACAGGCGGCGGATTTCATCGTCAGGGATAGGGACACATTCGTTTTCAATGATTAGACGGTTTTCATCCATATAGACAGCAACGGTTTTCCCGGCCTCCGTATAAGCGACAGCATTTGCGAGGACATTAGACACCGCCTTACTGAACGGACCAACAGGCAGTACAGCGGGAAATTGTTCCGGCAGGTCAAGAGAGAACGTAATTTGATGTGCCGCCGCAATCAGTTGATATGGTTCACACAGTTCCGCCAGCAGTTCAGACACATCAACCTGTTTTGTCGGTTCGGCGGTCAAATTCAGCTTGGAGGTTTCCAGAATTTCATGTATCATCCCGGAAAGCTGCTCGACCATTTCCTTGCACTCCGGGAGATAGGCAGCGTAGTCCTGATACTTTCCAACGCCTAAAATCATGTTTTCCAGTGTGACGTTCAATGCGGTCACAGGTGTTTTCAGTTCATGAGACGCCGCCCGCAGGAAGTCCACCTTGGCCCGCTCCATATCTCGCACAGCGTCCTTTTCCCGCTCTAAATGTTCAATGGTGGAAAGAAGATTGGAATATAGGTCGTTGACATTCTGCGCCAGCGTACCAATTTCGTCCTTTGCATGAATAGGACAATTCGCCCCGTGGTCTAATTTCATCATCTGCTCGGTTGACGCAGAAATTTTCTTGATAGGGTCGGCAATCGCCTTGGAAAATAGGAGTGAGCAGACAACGGAGATCAGCAGGGAACAGCTTAACGAGATGGGCAGGGCTTTTTCTACTGCCTCGGTCACAAACTGCTCCTGTCTGATGCTGACAACAACATCATCTTGGGCACTCAATGCAAGCTGCATCTGTGGGGCAAGCAGATAGATCAGCCCATGCGTGACAACAACGACAAAGAGCATGATGCTCATGGTATAGAGAAATATTTTCGGAAACAGTTTTAATCGTTTCATGGCTGTACCTCGTATTTGTAGCCGATGCCCTTGACTGTCACGATACAGTCAAGCCGCAGCTTCTTCCGCAGATTTTTGATGTAGGTGTCTACGGTTCGGTCAATGATTGGATAGTCAGCGCCCCACAGCTCGTCCAAAATCTGCGAACGGGTCAGCACCAGCCCCCTATGCTCCACCAGCAGCCGGAGCAGATCAATCTCCTTGGGCATGATGTCGATTTTCCCGGCGCTGTCGCTGGCGGTATAGCCAGAGAAGTCAACAGTCACGTCGCCAAAGGCGATCGTTTGGGGTAACGGGGCCTGCCCGCTCCGCCGCAGGAGGGCGGTGATCCGCCTCCCCAGCAATACCATAGAAAAGGGCTTTGTCATGTAATCGTCGGCCTGCTCGTCAAAGCTCCTGACTTGGGTGTACTCGTCCTCAATGGCCGTAAGCATCAAAACGGGTGTCGTGCTTGTCCGCCGTATCTCATGCAAAATGGACAGACCGCTGACATGGGGCAGCATGATGTCCAGCACAACAAGGTCGATGCTGTTCTCACGGAAAAGCTGTAACGCCTCCCCGCCATCATAGGCCGGGATAACCTTGTGGCCTGCGGGCTTTAGGTATTCACAAATCGCATCGTTGGTCTTGCGGTCGTCCTCAACAATTAGTAATGTTGCCATTAGCCCACCTCCTTGGGGAGCATTGTAACATACAAATGTGGAATGTATATGAAATTCTAACAGTGAAAATATGTACAGTCAAATAAATGTGGTTAGGGTCATTCATCCAGCAGTAGGAATTATTTAAGCAATCAAATAGAATTGTATAGACATATTCAAACGGGGAGATGAACTGTAAAATGTAATAGGGTGATATGAATATGGCAAAAAGGCCCGTACCACGATATGATTTTAAGGCTTTTGGGGCGACAATCAAGGCGGCGCGGCTGGGACGTAAGGAGAGCCGGAAAAAAAGTATGTGATGAAATGTACTTATCCCCGCGCTATCTTGCCAACATTGAGAACAAGGGCCAGCACCCAAGCCTACAAATCTTCTTTGAGCTAATGCTGCGCTACAACATATCCGTTGATCAATTCCTTTTGGAACGGCCCACAGGGAAGAACACCCAGCGCCGCCAGCTTGATGTTTTACTGGATGATATGGGTGATGATGGGATACGGGTCATTACCGCAGCGGCAAAAGAAATCGTGCAGATTGAGCAAGCCCAATCAAACGGACAGGAGGACGCTTGACCGCGCCCTCCTGTTTCGCTCTGCCGCTATTTGCTCATGCACTTGGCCCGGAGCAAATCACATTGCCTTTTTACCTCGGCGGTTTCCTGTTCGGTCAAATCCCGCTCATTGTCAGTTATCTGATCTTCCATAAAGTTTGCGTAGGTGTCCAACAGGCTATCCATTAAAATTTTCGGGGTCGCCATATGTCTTGCCTTATACCAGTCATTTCTTCTCGGTTCCCAGGCCATCAGCGTATAGCCGTGGCTGGTGGTAACGACCTCATAAAGCGGGTCTTGCTGAAGATAGTCCCCGAAAACCTCTAATACCTTTTCAAATGTCAACATAACTCCCCCCCTAAACACAAATCAATTCCGCCATAATAACTTCCTCCGCCTGGGCCTTGCAGTTATTCATCCGCCCCACCCATTCCATCTGATTTTCGGCCTTTAACCGCTCTGTTATGCCCTGCTGCCGGGCGTAATCTTTTACCAGCTGAAAGAACATTTCCTCCGCCTGCTGGTCAATGTCGGTAAGGTAATCATTCAGCCTGCCTCCCATCCAGAGGGCGGTGTAGAGGGCCTTGCGGTGCTGCCTGATGTACCGCAGGTGCCGCTGGCCCCATATCCCTGCCGGCTTTTTTTCAGCCGGTAGAGCAAGGCAGGGGAGCCGGTAATCGCCTCGCATTTCGTATGTACCGCCCATCTGCTCAAAGATAGATTTTTCCATTGTGAATACCTCCATCATCGTATTTTCACAGCTTTTGCGTTGACTGTCTTTACCAATAATTCATCCACGCAGTCAGTATAGCGGCCTTGGGCGATCAGCTTGTTGCGGAACTCATTCAGATAGAACACCAACCGCCGCCACTCCGCTTCATCAAGATACAAGTAACGCTTTTTCATTGCTCGCCCCTTTCCGTCTGTGCCCACCATGCTTCATAGCCTTTGCCCTGAAACACCGCTCTCCTATGTAACCGCCGAAGCGGTAACAGATACGGATGGTCTGCTCCACTCCGTCATCTGTTGCCGCCCGGTCAAAAACCTCAATACGCTCCACAAGGAGATTGAGGTTTTCGGCGGTCAATTCCTGGATACCGGCGTACCCCGCCATCAGGTCGGCCCACTGTACGGCATTCTGCCGGGTGTCCCTGACCTCCTGCATAGCCCGCTCCAGCGCGTCGATCTGCTCCAAAAGCTGGGCTTACTCCGCCTGATACTTGTCCACCAGCCGGGTGAAGTTGTCGTTGGAGATACGCCCGGACAGGGAATCCTCATACAGACGGTCAAACATCCTGGTCACTTCATCGTAGCGTTTCCGGGCCTGTTTCAGCTTGCCCTCGCTGCTTTTCGCCCTGCTGCCCTCCGCTTTGTCGTTCATCCTGATTGCCAGGGCAACGGCCTTGTCCCTGTCCTCATAGGCAAGTTGGGCGTGGTACTGAATGTCGGCCAGAACCGCATCGTACAGATCGTCGTAAAAAATGCGGTGGTCGGTACAGCGTTGGGTGTTCTTTGCGTAGGTGTTGCAGACAAAGATACGGTGCCTGTCCCTCCCCCAATAACGCTGACACATAGCTTTGCCGCAGGTGCCGCACTTGATAAGGCCGGAGAAGATAGACACATTCCCGCTGGTGTCCTCCCGCTTCCTGCTCAGGATTTTGGCGTTGGCGTTGTCGAACATTTCTTGCGATACCAACGGCTTATGGGTGTTATCTACCCTGATACGGTCAGCGTCAGGGGTTTTCTTCAAAAGCCCCACCTTGAACACCGTTTCATGCTTGCACATGATGGTGTGGCCGAGATAGACCGGGTTCCCGATGATTCCCCGAATCACAGTATGCGACCATTCATATTTATTGGTGGGGTCGGAAAACCGCTGGGAATAGTCTTTCTCGCCACGGGTGTACTGCCACCAGGAGGGGCAGGGGACTTGCTCTTTCCGCAAGGAAGACGCGATTTTATGCGACCCCATGCCAGCGTTAGCATACTCGAATATCCGCTTGATTATCCATGCCGTTTCCTCGTCCACAATCAGCTTATTGTGGTTATCCGGGGCCTTGCGATACCCCAATGGAGCATAGGAACAGCGATAAAGCCCCGCCTTTGCCCTGGCCCGTATGGACGAACGGATTTTGCGGGAATTGTCCCGGCTGTAAAATTCGTTCATAACATTTTTCAGCGCCGCTATGTCGTTGTTTTTGTTGGCGGTGTCCACGCAGTCATTGACCGCGATATAGCGGACATTCTTCATTGGAAAGTAAATTTCACTGATATGGACAAGACCACAAATTAAATTGTGAAGCGGGCTGCTGACATTTTGCACTTGCACTATGAAATAACAGAAAAAGGGGCAGGAAACCACAATAATGCGTGGTTTCCTGCCCCTTTTGCGCATTTGAGAATTAGCCTCTAAAATCGCTTTTTCAATTCCTCAATCCAAATTCCGATCGTTTCAGCCAAGACAAATTGCTGACGCAAAACCGCCATACCGATTTCCGGAACCTCCGGCGCATTTTCTTTTTCCCGAAGGTTTTCTTCCAGATATGTTTTCAAATCCTGCACATTTTTTTCAATGCTGTCAATGCAAGTTTTTTGCATTTCCAAAGGAACACTGTCCAGATTTACAATCACAGCATTAAAGTCCAGAAACATACGGATAGGCTGGGCGGAAAGCTCTCTCATGAGCCGTTCAAATTCCTGTTCACCGCTGTCTGTCAGCGAGTAAACCGCCTTTTCCGGCATATTATTCTCCCGCACAAGGACACTCTGGAGCAGACCCTTTTCTTCTAACTGAATGACCTTTTTATAGATGGAAGGTGTGCTGATTTTTACCCATTTTGAAATGTTGCGGTATTCCACCAGCTTTTGAATGTCGTAGGCACTCAACGGTTGCTTTTTAAGCATCCCAAGGACAATCAAATCTATTGTTGCCATGAAGATTTCCCCTTTCGCACTTGACAAGTACTATAAATTATAGTAGTATGTGTTGACTGGCAGTTACTATAAAGTATACTACTTCGCATTACACTGGCTGTCAAGAGAAAGGAGCAATTTATGGACGGAAACAAAAAAATGGCGCTTCTGGGGAGTGCGCCAATTCCCAAAGCTCTCCTGGCGCTGGGCATCCCAACGATGATTGGTATGCTCATTAACGCCCTTTACAATCTGGTAGATACCTATTTTGTAGGCGGGCTGGGAACCGACCAGATGGGCGCGGTCACGGTTGCCTTTCCCCTGGGACAGATTGTTGTTGGCCTGGGCCTGCTGTTCGGAAATGGCGCTGCCGCCTATCTATCCAGGCTGCTGGGCCGGGGCGATAAGGACACGGCGAACAAGGTAGCAAGTACAGCCATATACAGCGGCGTTTCCATTGGGGCAGTCATGATCCTGTTCTCTATTATCTTTCTGGAACCGATTTTGGAACAAGCTGGCGCAATCGAAAGTGTGATGCCTTATGCAATCACTTACACACGAATCTATATCGTGTTCTCCATTTTTAATGTGTTCAATGTCACCATGAACAACATCGTTTCCAGCGAGGGGGCGGCGAAAACGGCTATGTGTGCGCTAATGGCTGGCGCGGTGCTGAATGTGATATTAGACCCTGTTTTCATCTACGCGCTGAACCTCGGCGTAGCTGGCGCGGCGATTGCAACAGCGATTTCCCAAATCGTTTCCACATTGGTTTATGTGTGTTACATACTCCGGAAAAAGAGCGTGTTCAGCTTCAGCATTAAAGAATGTTGCTTTGCAAAAGAGATTATGTCCGAAATTTTGAAAATCGGTATTCCTACGCTGATTTTCCAACTTCTGACCAGCCTTTCCATCAGCATGATAAACAGTGCCGCTAAGGATTACGGAGGCTCCGCACTGGCCGCAATGGGGCCGGTCACAAAAATCATGTCCATGGGGACACTGATAGTCTTTGGCTTTCTGAAAGGATTTCAGCCAATCGCCGGATTTAGCTATGGGGCAAAAAAATTTGACCGGCTGCAAGAGGCTATCAAAACTGCTATCCTCTGGTCTACTGCCTTTTGTGTTATTTTTGGTGTTATTGCCGCTGTATTCTCTACGCAGATTGTATCCCTTTTCACAAAGGAAGATGCGGAGATGGTTCGTGTCGGTTCTATTGCGCTACGGGCAAACGGCCTCTCTTTTGTCCTTTTTGGTTTTTACACAGTCTATACCTTCCTGTTCCTTGTGATGGGAAAAGCCACAGAGGGCTGCATCCTCGGCGCTTGCCGTCAGGGGATTTGTTTTGTCCCCGCTATTCTGATACTTCCAACGGTTTGGGGATTAAGTGGCATTCTCTACGCACAGCCGATGGCAGACATTATTTCAGCTATTGTCACCGCAGTTATGGCGGTTCGGCTACACAGAGAATTGCGGATAACAGGAACCCATATTTCCATTCCATCCCAGGAGCATTGATAACATAAGGTGGCGCAAATGAACGCAACACAAAATTGTTCTCACTGGATATGCTGTCCTGCTTGTGGCGGAAAGACCCGAATAAAAGTATACGAAGATACGGTTCTTGAAAGGTTTCCGCTGTATTGTCCCAAGTGCAAGCAGGAAATGTTAATCAGTGTCCGAGAATTGAATACGTCAATCATAGAGCCAGACGCACAGACGCAGAGCCGATAACATATGGGAACCTTCCCTACAGTTATCGGCTTTGCATTTGAAAAGTCGTGGCTAAGTCAAATAAGGAGCGGCGGCTTTGAGAAATCAGAGCCGCCGCTCTTTTGCGCTTGGGCGGCAACAGGAGGATGCCACCATGCGATTGCAAATAGATAGGTACATATCAAAAAAAGCCTAATT
>NZ_QWKI01000095.1 GCF_009911645.1 Pseudoflavonifractor sp. 60 | reverse complement strand
CACAGCGGCATCCCCTACCCAGGTTTGCGAAAATAGTCGTTTTTTGTCTGCCCATATCGCCAACCCCAACGCCCGAACAGTCTTGTGCTGTTCGGGCATTTTTGCTTTTTCAGGGGATTGTTCCATCCGGCCCCGGTGTCGCGGCCCGCCCTTCCTGTTCAGATTTCACATTTCCCCAAATCTGAACAGGAGGATAACACGATGGAAATTACCATCAAGAGATACAGCCGCAAAATGACCTACGAGGACGCCGCCACCCTTGACGAGTTTTGGGAGCTGGCCAAGCGCACCGAACGGAGCCTTGACCGGGAGCAGAGGCGGCATTGGGACGGGCGCGAATGTGACGAGTACATAATTGCCGCCCAGGGCATTTTGCCTTACTGTGCCACCCCGGAGGAACTGGTCTGCCAGCAGGAAACGCTGGACGAAATTCTGGCGGTGTTGGCCCTCTGTACTCCCACCCAGCGGGAGCGGTTTCTGCTCTATGCGCTGTACGATTACAGCTATGCGGAGATTGGACGGCGGTGCGGCTGCTCCAAGGCCGCAGTCCATGAAAGCATTGAGAGTGTTCGGAAAAAGTTTTTCAAATTTTTCCGCTGACCGCCCTGATGATCACCCCGGCATGATGGCTACAAGGTGAGGGGCAACCGCCCTATCACCGGGAGGGACAAGCTGCTCCGGCGGCTTGTCCCTCTTATGCCAAGGAGGTCACAGTGAATACCATGGTTTTTTGTGCCGGAAACCCCGTCTGTTTCCAACGGCGCACTTATACACCGTTCCGGTGTCGTGCGCCCTGCCGGGGACGTTGCGTCCTGCGGACGCGATGGGGAGCTGCACTCCCCAAACCCCTTGCGCACCCGCAGGAACGGAACCCCCGCTTCGCGTCTGTTCCGTTCCTGCGGGTCAGGTATCGTTACTGCCAGATTGGCACTCACGCTAAAAACGTAAATCTGACGCTTTTAGGATTTTGCCGGGGGAGCGTGTGAAATGACAGCGCCGGAAAACCCCCACATGACCTATCAGCAGTACCGAACGGCCCGGAGGTTGGTGCATGAGTGCTGCAACTACGATTGCGGAAACTGCTTGCTCCTGGACAATGGCGAAGAATGTGTCTGCCCTCAAAGCATCACCTACTCGCTGATCTGTAAATGGTTCCGCGCCGCCGTTCTTCCCCTGGACGCTGGCCTGTACGCCACCCTGCTCTATCGGGCCGACATGAAGAAATGCGTCCTATGCGGCGGCTCCTATCTGCCAAAATCCAATCGGGCGAAATACTGTCCTGACTGTGCCGCGCATATGAAGCGGGCTAAAGCCACCGAACGCAAGCGCAGACAAAGGCAGAAGTGTCACGCTTTAGGGCTTAAAAAGCCCTTGTAAATCAGGGCTTTCAAGACCGCCCTCAAAGGGGGCCTGATACATTTTCCTTCCCGGCCCCGAAGACGGGCCTCTAACGGTCCACAGAGGCGGTCTGAACAGCCAGCACGAAGGAGGCTAACACCATGACCGATTACATGACAGTCGATACCACTTTGCCGCCCTATTTTCCCTATCCCCAATTCCTGATGGATATGAGGCTGTCCCATACCGCAGCCTTGGCCTACGTGCTCTTGCTTGACCGGGCGCACCTCTCCCAGCTCAACGGCTGGACAGACGAAGTAGGCCGGGTCTACCTCGTTTTCCCGGTGGAGAAGATAGCGGCGGCACTGAACAGGAGCCTTTCATCTGCCAAGAACGCTCTAGCCGAGTTGTCGGCGGCGGGGCTGATTGAGCGTAAGAGGCGGGGACAGTTCCTGCCCAATTTGATTTATGTGAAGCTGCCAGAAGGGCAAAGAATTGTCCCACCCCAGACGGACAACGGATTGTCCTTCACGGAGGCAGAAAATGACCTGCGGAACAGTTAAAAAATGAGACTTTCCGCAGGCAGAAAAATACCCCCAAATCAAACAATAAGAAACACATAAATGAACCAAACGAGTGGGAGTAAATAGCGCCCACTTTTCGAACAAACA
>NZ_QWKI01000094.1 GCF_009911645.1 Pseudoflavonifractor sp. 60 | reverse complement strand
CGTGATTTTTTCAGATAGAGATTGATTTGCGGGGCTGCTGACGGTATAATGAAGCTGTCAGCAGCTCCGTTTCTTTTTAGAAAGGGAGCGCAAAATGAACAACCGAATTGACGCAATTTATGCAAGACAATCCATTGACAAAAAGGATAGTATTTCTATCGAAAGTCAGATTGAGTTTTGCAAATATGAATTGAGGGGTGGAAGCTGCCGGGAGTATCAAGATAAGGGTTACAGCGGTAAGAATACGGACAGGCCCCAGTTTCAAATGCTGGTAGAGGACATCAAGCGCGGGCTGATCGCCAGGGTAGTCGTTTACAAGCTCGACCGCATCAGCCGTTCCATTCTGGACTTCGCAAACATGATGGCTTTGTTCCAGGAATACAACGTAGAGTTCATATCCTCCACAGAGAAGTTCGACACGTCCACACCGATGGGCCGGGCGATGCTGAACATCTGCATTGTGTTCGCGCAGTTAGAGAGAGAAACCATCCAAAAGCGAGTGCAGGACGCATGGTACGCTCGGTGTCAGCGCGGTTTCAAAATGGGCGGTAGAGCGCCGTATGGATTTCGGACGGAGCCTATCATCATTGACGGCATCCATACAAAGAAGCTGGTGATTGAGCCGACCGAGGCAGCGTTCGTGCGGCAGATGTACGAGATGTATGTTGACCCGCGCGTGTCGCTCCATGACATTACCCGGCAGCTCACCGAGCAGGGAATGCGGACATACTTCGGCAGGCCCCTTTCCAGAGCGACCTTGAGCATTATTCTCCGCAATCCCATCTATGTCATGGCTGACCTGGATGTTTATGAATTCTTCAAAAGCCAGGGAACGGAAATTTACAGTGATGCCGCTGATTTCGTGGGGACAAACGGCTGCTACTACTATCGCAGTAAGGGCAACACCGAGAATAAGCAAAAATATCTGCAAGGCCAGATGTTGGTGCTGGCCCCCAGCGAGGGCTTTATCCCGTCTGAGTTGTGGCTTCGGGTGCGTAAGAAAATCATAGCAAACCAGAGTTACCAGCCGGCGAGGAAAGCCCGCCATTCCTGGATGGCCGGGAAAATCAAGTGCGGCAAATGTGGCTATGCTCTGATGTCGGCCCACTCTTGCGGCCACATCTATTTTCGCTGTACCGTTCACGCCGACAACAAGTCTTGTCCCGGTTGTGGCGCTATCCGGCTTCACGACCTGGAGGCGGTAGTTTACCAGCAGATGGTGAAAAAGCTGGAGGACTACAAGACGCTGACGGGCCGCAAAAAGAAGAAAGCCGCCAGCCCGAAGCTGACGGCAAAACAAGCGGAGTTGGCCCAGGTGGAGAGCGAGATTGAAAAGCTGTTGGATACGCTGACA
>NZ_QWKI01000093.1 GCF_009911645.1 Pseudoflavonifractor sp. 60 | reverse complement strand
TACGCCAACGCCAAGATTGAGGAATTGGACAGCCGCCGTCAGGCCCTTGCCAGCGAGATTGCCAAGCTGACCGCCGAAGCGGTGTCCCCGGAGCAGATTGACACGATTTCCAACTACCTGGACGATTGGGAGAATGTCAGCTTTGAGGACAAGCAGCAGGTGGTGGATTTGATGATTACCGTCATTCGCGCCACCAGCAAGAAGCTGCAAATTGAGTGGAAAATCTGACGGTGGGCATACCGTCAGACCATTATCCTTTTATGCCCTTGTCCATCGTAGTTCTGTAAAATGCCCCACCTTCAAATGGTCACGGCCCAGCCGGGATAAATCCTTGGTGATGACCACATCAATTTTGCCCGCTTCGATGTCGTCCAGCATACGGTTGAAATCCGGGCGGTCGAAATTAAGGCCGCTCCATCCGTCGTCCACATAGACCTCCACCACCAAAAAGCCATGTTCTCTGGCATATTGATTTAGCATGGCCTTTTGCGTCTTGATGCTCTCGCTGTCCCCCTGCGCCATATCGTCTTTCGACAGGCGGCAGTAGAGGGCTGTCCGTAAAACACCCATTCAAATGACCTCCTTTGTCTGATTTCTGCCCTCATTATAATGCGTATCTTTCACATTCTCAAAGGTGCGAACAGGGCATTTCCCATGCCGCACCGCGTCCACCAGCAGGGAGATGAATACCTCCCGCATATCTGCGGTGCCCGAATAGACCGGCTGCACTTTTATCGTCGGGCGTGTGACCTTTTTTGCCATAACCGTATATCCTCCCATCAAAGGCAAAGGGGGAGCGCCCGCAGGCGTTCCCCCTCGTAAACATCATTCAGACAATACTTTTTGCATAGCCAGAAAGAGATTTTTTGCTTCGGCCCGCGTCAGCGCGATACCTTTGCCGCATTTCTCCCGCCCCGGCGACCAACTGCGAATATCATACTTCGGCTCTGCACCGTTCCATGATACCAGGTTGATTTCCTTGGTGTAGCCGCTGCCGCTGACAGACAAAACGGCAATTTCTTCCGTGATTTTCATATCAATGCTTTTCATCATCAGACCACCCTTTTTAACTACCGGCTGTCCTGGCTCCGCTTGCGCCGCAATTCCCGTTCCAAAAGCCGAATAATGGTTTCCTCCATCTGCTGGGGCGTTGTCCCCCTGGGGAAATACTTCCGCAGCTTATCCATGCCGATTTTGACGGTTTCTTTCTGATTGCCCTTTTCCTCGGTCATAATGGCGAAAATGGCATCCATATCAAGCTGTCCCGCCTGGCTCAGTTTCTTCATGCGCTGGGCCTGGGCCAGCGAGGGCGTGGCGTCCTCGCTCTCCATGGTGGTGAGCAGGTTTTCCTGTTCCTCCTGTGTCAAAAAGGACAGCTCCGCCCCAGGGGTGAGGGCGATCCGGCCCTCGTCCACCATCTGCAAAATAGGGGGTATCAGCTCCGTCAGGCGGATAAACCGCTGTACCGTGGACTTGCTGACGCCAAAGCCCTTTGCCACGATTTCATCCGTCCGCGACTTCGTACCAACTTGGGACAATGTTAGGTCGGTGCGGTAGCCTTGCCGCTTCATGGCGTCCAATTTCATCTTGTAGGCAAAGGCCCGCTCTGACGGTAGAACGCTCTCCCGCTGGATGTTGCTGTCCACAAGGGTGATGATGGCCCGGTCGCGGTCGATGGGCAGAACAAAGGCGGGGACGCTCTCTATCCCCGCCAACTCCGCCGCCCGGACACGCCGCTGTCCCGCTATGACCTCATAACCGTTCCCATCCTCTGCGGGCCGGGTGAGGATGGGCGCGGCCATGCCAAATTCCTTGATACTCTCCGATAACTCCATAAGCTGCTCATCCTCCACCAAATGAAAGGGATTGCCCGGAAACGGGCGCAAATCCTCTATTTTCAGCACAGTTAATTCCTGTTTTTTCATGGACTACCTCTCTTTCGTTCGGCCCCTGCCGGATTTTTGCAGTTCTGCCAGGACTTCGGGCGGTATCAGCTTCACCAACCGCTCTAATTGCTGGTTGGTGCGCTGCAACTCAAAGATACGCTTGTTGGCTTCCTGTACTTTCAATTCCTCCGCATACCGGCTGTCCCGCAGGTGGTCAGCGTATTTCTCCGACTGGTTGACACGCTGTTTCAAGCTATTGATATAATCGCTCTGCTTTTGGATTTCCCTCGAAAACTTCTCCATATCAGGCAGCCACGCGGACAGCAGCGCCAGCGCCTTGTCTCGCTTCTTCCCGGCGTTGAAAGCGTTGATGTCGGAAAGGGCCTTTACAATCTCGTCATGCTGCTTGTCCAGCCTGCCGCCCAGCTTGAACAGCCAGGTGGGGATGTGCTTGCGCTTAGTTATCATAGAGGACTCCCCGCGCTCCAGCTCCGGCCACCTGGCTGACATATGGGCATGGTAGGCCGTTTGCCACTCTGACAGGCTCTTTTGGTTGCCCAGCATGGTTTTGGCCGACAGCTTACCCTCCTTTGTGATGGGGACAAAGCAAAGGTGCATATGGGGCGTTTTCTCGTCCATATGCACCACGGCGGAGATGATATTCTGTTTCCCGACACGTCCAGCCACAAAGTCCAGCGCCGCCGCAAAATAGGCTCTCTGCTCCGCCGGTGGTAGACTGTGCATGAACTCCGGGGACGCAGTGATGAGCGTTTCCACCAGCATCACGCTGTCCCGGCGCACCCGGCACCCCGCCGCCCCTGTCATGCGGTTGATCTCCTTTTTGTAGGTGTACCGGGGCGGGGCCACAAGATGATAATTCTCCCTGGAGCGCTCCATGTCAATATCCGGGTTGCTTTTGTACGCTTCTTTCTTCCGCTCGTTGTGGCGCTCACAGGCCGCGATGGAACCGGCCTTGCGCTTCTGGAAGCGCAGGATCGCATAGGGCATGGTCATCCCTCCAATCGAAATGTGTAGGCAGACCGGGGGCGTGTCCGCCCGTCAGGTTGACAGCGGTGACGGCGGTGACGGTTATTTTGGTATATCCCCCGCCGCTGTCACCCTGACGGGAGAACACCCCGGAAACGCACGATGCAGGGGCGGAGCTTTCCTCGCGCCACGGCTCGGAAAGCGCCACCCCTGCGGCCGAAAAAATCTCCGATTTTTCCGGCTGCGTTTCCAGGGTGTAACACACTACACCTTGCAAGCAAGGCCGTGTGCCAGACGTTCCCTCTGGACTCCCTTTTTGCGGGGCTGTGCCCCGCGTGACCCTCCGGGTCACAGGACGGGGGTGACGGCTGTTTCCCGCTTTGACGGCATCCCAGATAAGCCGTCACCGCTGTCAACGCCGTCACCCCGTGAAAGGACGATGCACCGCCCCGCCTTGGTGCGGCGATACACATAGCGGACGTTGTTCTGCCGCAGAATGGTGGCGTGGTACTCATTCAGCAGCTTTGTGATGACGTTGGGCGCGGTATCCGTTTCTCCCATCTGCGTCAGCAATTCGGTGGCCGTCCCCGACCACTCCCGCCGCCCCTCCATAAAGGCCACCAGCCGAAAAAGAATAGGCGGCACCTCCGCCGCCGCAAGCTGTTCCTGGGATTTCCGCTCCACCAGTTCCCAACTGCACTCCCGAAAGCGCAGGGTGAACTCCTGGTACTCGATGTCCCTGCCGATGGCGTAGAGGGAAGCGGTGTCGGACGCCCGGTGTTCCTTTTCCAGCACAAAGGTGGCGTCCGCACTGCCGGTCAGCCCCGTTGTCCCCGATACCCGGTTGAATACGTCGCTGTCCCCCTGCTTGCGGATGTGGTGGACGACCACCACCGCCAGGGCGTACCTGTCCGCAAAATCCTTGAGTAGCGATATGTCCCCGTAGTCGTTGGCATAGGCGTTGTCCTTGGACGCGGTGCGTACCTTTTGCAGCGTGTCGATGACGACGAGCCGGGTACTGGGGCGTTCCTTGAGGTAGTCCTCCAACTGGCCCACCAGCCCGTCCGTCAGCTTGCAGCTCGCCACGGCGAAGCGCAGGCGCTCGCTGGCTTCATCCGTCAGCCGGAACAGCCTGTCCTGGATGCGGTAAAAGGTATCTTCCAGACACAGGTACAGCACGTCCCCCGGCGCGGTAGGCAGCTCCCACAGGGGCCTGCCCTCCGACACGCACAGGCATAGCTTCAGCATGAGCCAGCTTTTCCCGATCTTCTGCGCCCCGCAGAATAACGATAGGCCGGTGGGGATCAGACCGTCCACTATGAAGCTGGGCTTGTCAAGCGGCTGGTAGAGCAGCGTGTCCGCGTCCACGGTTTTCAGCTTCTTCACGATGGCACCTCCCCCGGCGTTTTTTCCTGATATGATACATAGGCGTTTCCTCCTTTGAAAATTCACACCCCACATTTGCGGGATATGTAACGCAGACCGCCATACGGTTCCCCGCCCAACTCTGGCCGGGTTTTCTCTGCTGGCGCTGTGCGCTGATTGAGCAAAGGGCGCGCTCGTATCGTGGCACACTATCCTTTGCGGCAGGTATCTCTCTGACAGCTGCTATTCAGTTTTCAAAAGAGGAATGTAGTTCCACCTGTTACCTCACGAATAGCCGGTTTTGAAAGTCCACTCCGCAAAATTTCCAGAGGATATAGAAAAAGCGCCTACCCGTGGCCCAAAGGCCATAGGCAAGCGCCCGTTATCTGTTTATGTTCTCTAAAAAAGTTTTACATCACTATGAAAACCTATCGTTCCTCTTTGCATCAGGTAATATGTTTTTCTAACATAAGCCTTACCGCCGGTTTGGAGCAGCTTTCCAGACTCTTTATCAAACAAGGCACCATTGGGGTTGATACCCGGAACCTGCGTCGGCCAGAATTTTTTTAACCCTATTGACGGCTGTACATACTCAATGCCATAGACCCGGCTGGGACAATTGCCAACATTCAAATAAGTAATACCAGCACTGCTAATTCGATCAAATGAGTATTCGTAGGGTGGTTTATGCGAGTCTGCAGCAATTCTGATTTTTTCACAGCGTAAATCTTGTGCGCTAATTTTTTGAGGTAAAAAGAACCCCAGCTGTAATATAAATGTATTGCCGCTGATTTCTATGCGAATAGGCATCACATGCTCATTCAGCGTAGCGATTGGGCGGTCATATGACTGCTGACGGTCTTCGCATGTTTTGTCTTGTTCGCCCCTGCTATGATAGAAATACCGTGTGCCAGTATCCTTTCTCGCCTTTGTTAAACCAATTTTTTGAGCGCATAATTCACAAACGAAGAGCCCCTTCTCAACAGGAACTGTATATGATGAAAATTTGGCAGATGCTTCTTCCACTGTGATACGTCGATATCCAGTTTTCGGGTCCCATTCACAAACGTGAGTTAGCGGCATTTTTCGTCTCCTTTCGCCCATATTATATATCAAAACCTATTATACACCCATCTTTGTAAAAGTACACCCCTTTTTGAGCGCCTTGAAAAAATCAGATATCGGAGGTTGCTTTGCGGACAGTATAGACGCTATAATTGCATCTTTATTGTTCTGAGGCCAACTATACCACCCCCTGCCGGTAAATGCCCGGAAAGCCCTGCGGCGTAAGGGCTGAAAACCCCTAAATGTCCACGCCAGCAGAAGCGGAATACAGAGCAGGAAGTAGAAAAAGTACCCCCCCCCGATTTTTGCACTCCAAAGGAAATCATACAGCCCAATCAATTTTAGCGTTTGAACTCCCTGCGGCGCAAGGATTTTGACCCTTTACTTTTTCTACCAGTGTTCGCCTTGACAGGACATCCGAAATCCGATAGAATATCCACAGAAGAATGAGAGAACGCAAGGTTCTCGTTATGGTGATATATAAGTTTCTAACAGAGAGGGGGATAGCCTATCCGCAGAGCCTAAAAGAAACAATTTGCAAAGTACACGAAAGGACAGAAGGATGCGCCTTCGTAATTTTCCATACGGAGGACGATATTTGAGCAAGCGAAGGAAACCGATCAACAACACCAATATTCCCCAGCACCAGATTGAAGCCATTGCCCGCTGTATCCTGCCCGACATTCTCGCTTTCTACGAGAGCATTGAGGGGCAGCGGGAATTTGAAGAATGGAAAAAGCAGCGGCAGGCCGAACAAAAAGAGTAAACAATCAGGGCGGACGCAATCTTCACATGATGCGCCCGCCCTGTTCGTATCTATTTCTTTTTTCGCGGCCCTCTCGGTTTTGAGGTGGCTTTCCGCTCCAGGCCGTTTCGGAAGTGGGTGGTCTCAAATTTCTCAAAGAAAACCAATAATCCGAACCCGTCTCCTATCGGAAAAAGGTTCGGATTATATGGTCGTGGTGCCGGTGGGGGGACTCGAACCCCCACGCCATCGCTGGCGGCGGATTTTGAATCCGCTACGTCTACCAATTCCATCACACCGGCGGATGCAAGATGTATTATACACGAAGTCCAACTGTTTTGCAAGAGTAATTTTTATGGCACAGGACTTAGCGGGTGTTAATATTGGGTTACACAAGGCCAAGCAATTGAGTGTAACCCAATTTTTATACCATCATACCGCTGAAAAGTGTGGGGGCGCCTTAATGCAGATAGAATCCAGACTTACCACATTCACTTATATTTGAATGCTCCTCAGTTGCTGTAAACCCATAAACACCGCTTGCAGGACGTCCTTTTTCGTCCAAGGGGTTACCCGGACATCCCAATTATGTGAACAGCCCCTAACAAGTAGGGAGCCGTGTGTGTCGAGAGGAGCAAGCACGATTCTGAGGCAAGCCACTTAGCGGGGATAACACCAGCAGCCAGTTTCGTGATCGTTGACCACGCCCACCGCCTGCAAAAAGGAGTAGACAATGACGGTACCCACAAACTTCATCCCCCGGCGCTTCAAGTCCGCTGAAACGCGGTCTGACAGTTCGGAGCTGGCGCGCAGCTGATCGTCTGTGTTCAAAATGACCTGCCCCTGAGTGAAGCCCCAGAGGTAGCGGTCAAAGGAGCCGAACTCCTTCTGTATCTCCAGAAAGGCGGCGGCGTTGGTGACTGCCGCCTCGATCTTGCGCCGGTTGCGCACAATGCCGGGATCGGACATCAGCTCTGCCAGCTTTTCCGGGCTGTACCGGGCGACAACTGCGGGGTCGAAGCCGTCAAAGGCTTTTCTGAACGCCTCCCGCTTTTTCAGGATGGTAATCCAGGACAGACCAGCCTGGAAGCCCTCCAGGATCAGCATCTCGAACAGTTTCCGGTCGTCATGCTCCGGTCTGCCCCACTCCTGGTCGTGGTAGGCGATATATAATTCTGAGGCCGGGTCAGCCCAGCGGCAGCGATTTTGTTCCAATACAGTCCCCTCCTATTACAATAAGAATTATGGTGAGAGGCACGGCAGCCAGCCGTGTCTTTTTCCGCATTGTTGCCAAAGCTGTTAGAATGAGAGAGTATTGGCCTG
>NZ_QWKI01000092.1 GCF_009911645.1 Pseudoflavonifractor sp. 60 | reverse complement strand
CTGTCCCTCACTGCGGTGGCTGCTTAGATCCTAAAATCCTTGCGCGAAATGTGTCAACTCATATTGACAAAATCACAGCGGTTTATCCGCCTGATGGAGTTGGTGACGCCTATTTTGCAGATGGTGGACGAGGGCAGGATCGCCCTCACCCCTGGGGCAGAGCTGTCCTTTTTGACCCAGGAGGAACAGGAAAATCTGCTCACCACGATGGAGAGCGAGGACGCTACACCCTCGCTGGCCCAGGCCCAACGGATGAAGAAGTTGAGCCAGACGGGGCAGCTTGATATGGACGCTATTTTTGCCATTATGACCGAGGGAAAGGGCAATCAGAAAGAAACTATCAAAATCGGCATGGATAAGCTGCGGAAGTATTTCCCCAGGGGGACAACGCCCCAGCAGATGGAAGAAACCATTATCCGTCTTTTGGAACGGGAATTGCGGCGCAGGCGGAACCGGGACAGTCGGTAATCAAAGAGGGTGGTCTGATGATGAAAAACATTGATATGAAAATCACAAAAGAAATCGCCGTTTTGTCTGTCAGCGGCAGCGGCTACACCAAGGAAATCAACCTGGTATCATGGAATAGCGCGGAGCCGAAGTATGATATTCGCAGTTGGTCGCCGGGGCGGGAGAAGTGCGGCAAGGGTATTGCGCTGACGCAGGCCGAAGCAAAAAATCTCTTTCTGGCCTTGCAAAAAGTATTGTCTGAATGATGTTTACGAGGGGGAACGCCTGCGGGTGCTCCCCCTCCGCCTTTGATGGGAGGATATACGGTTATGGCAAAAAAGGTCACACGCCCGACGATAAAGGTGCAGCCGGTCTATTTGGGCACCGCAGATATGCGGGAGGTATTCATCTCCCTGCTGGTGGATGCGGTGCGGCATGGGAAATGCCCCGTTCGCACCTTTGAGAATGTGAAAGATACGCATTACAATGAGGGCAGAAATCAGACAAAGGAGGTCGTCTGAATGGGTGTTTTACGGACAGCCCTCTACTGCCGCCTGTCAAAAGACGATATGGCGCAGGGGGACAGCGAGAGCATCAGGACGCAAAAGGCCATGTTGACCCAATACGCCAAAGAGCATGGTTTTTTGGTGGTGGATGTCTATGTGGACGACGGATGGAGCGGTCTTAATTTCGACCGTCCAGATTTTAACCGTATGCTGGACGATATTGAAGCGGGTAAAATTGATGTGGTCATCACCAAGGATTTATCCTGGTTGGGCCGCGACCATTTGAAGGTGGGCCATTTTACAGAAATTTACTTTCCAATGAAGAATGTCCGCTATATTGCGGTCAATGACTGCGTGGACACCGCCAACAAGAACAACGACAAAGCGGCGCTGAAAAACGTCATGAAGAACAAACGCTGTTTGGGAGGGGGAACAACGAATGGTGATTCCATGAATATATCAAGCGGTTAAGATTCCAGATTCTACTGCATACTGCTTTTACTCGACCAGACCTACAAAGCGGTAAAACACTTTGATGTCCTGTCTGCGCTGCCCGTCTACAACGGTACGCTCACCGACTTCAATATGGTCTATCAGTTCATCAATGGTGGCCCGGTCGAGTTCCTGCAAATTCAAATACTTTCGGATAATCGCCGTCCAGTTATGAATGGCGGCGGTTTTCTGTTGTGCCTTGTCTACCTCGGACAGAAGCGCATCCAGGCGTTCCGCCTTGGCAAGCCGCTCCTGTTCATTTTTTTGCGTCAGCACCATGAATGTGCTTTCGCTGACCGCGCCGCTGTACTTATCCTCATAAAGTTTCGCGGTCATGGTCTCCAACTCCTGCACCCTGCGGCGCAGCTTGCTGATTTCCTGCTGGGCATTGGCCAAACGCTGTCCATCATAATCTGCGATTTTGCGTTTGAGCTTGTCCACTACGGCGGCTTCATTCACCGTCACCGCCTGGGCCTGGGACCTGATTTCCGCAATCACGATCTGCGTCAGCGTCTGTTCATAAATCCTGTGCCATGAACACACGCTCCGGCCCGACTTGCCATAGGTCCCGCAGAAATAGGAAACATAGCGTTTTTTCGTGCCATTTTTGCGATGCTGCGTCTCCGCATTGGCGCTTAAAGGGGTCTTGCAATCAGCGCATACCAGCTTGCCGGTGAACAATTTTGCAGTAGGCTCCTGTCTGCCGACAGAACCGAGACTTGCCGCCTCATTGATCTTTTGAACGGCCTCCCATTCCTCTGCGGTGACAATGGCCTCATGCAGCGCCTCATGGCGAATCCACTCAATTTCCGGCTTGTCGATCTGCGTGTGGTCCTTATAGGAACGGGTGCCGGTGTGGTTCATCAGCAGCGTCCCTTTGTAGACCTCATTATGGAGAATGGTTTTTACCGTTGCATAGGTCCAGAGCTGGGTGGCTTTGCAGCCGTCCTTGCCGTTGATCTGGCTCCAGTAGACACGCGGCGAGGTAATGCCCTCCCGGTTGAGGGTTGCGGTGATCTGGCCGTAGGCCATACCCGCAAGCCGCATATCATATATCCGGCGCACGATACCGGCAGCGTACTCATCAATGACCAGCTTGTGCTTGTCCTCGGCGCTCTTGCGGTAGCCGTAGGGGGCGTATGCGGAAATGAACTGACCGCTGGCCTTTTTGCTGTGCAGCACCGATTTGATCTTACTGCTCAGGTCCCGTAAATGGTAATCGTTCATCAGACTGCGGAAATGGAGCATATCCGTGTTATCGCCCTCGCTGTCCAAACAGTCCAGCACAGAAACAAACCGGCATCCCAGGCTGGGAAATACAACGTCTGTGTACCGGCCTACCTCCACGAAGTCCCGTCCCAGGCGGGAGAGGTCTTTGACGAGGATGAGGTTGATAACGCCGTTCCGGGCGTCCTCCAGCATTTCCAGAAATCCGGGCCGCTGAAAGTTGCCCCCGCTATACCCATCGTCACAATAGGTCTTGGTTTCCACCCAGCCGTTGAGCATGGCGAACTTGGACAGCAGCTCCCGCTGATTTTCGATGCTGACGGATTCATCAGCGGGGATGTAGTTCTTGGCCTTGGCGGAGTTGGAGGCGTCATCCACGCTCAAACGGCAGTAGATGCCCACCTTATACAACTTGTTCATACCGCCGCCCGCCTTTCCTGGGACAACGCATCGTCCACACAGCCGACATAACGATAAAATACCTTTACATCCTGAACGCGGGTGTTGCCGCACTTTTGGGCCTCACCAACCTCAATACGGTCCACCAACTCAAACAGAATGGTTTCATCCAGCTCGGTGATCTCCGTATAGCGCCGGATGATCTCAGCCCACTGGTCGGCGTCATGGCGGTTCTCCAACTGCGCCCTGACTTTCTGCTCCAGCTCCGGGAGGGCGGCGGCTTTCTGCGCACGTTCCGTTTCATACTTCTTCATCAGCGTCTGGAATACCGTGGGCGGGACAACGCCAGCGCATTTATCTTCATAGAGATTCTGCATCAGCTTTTCCAGCTCCGCGACACGGGCAGTGGCCACTCGAAACTCCTGCTCATAGGACGCCGCACGGCTGTGCTGCTCCTTATCCTTCATGCGGATGATCTTCGCCAGCAGCCGCTCCCGGTCATGGGCGGCATATCGGGCTTTCTCCCGAATGTCCTCCAAGACAATCTGCGTCAGCACATTTTCATAGATGGTATGGATGGTGCAGGCGCTTTTCCCGCTGCGGGAGTAACTCCCGCACATGAAAGAGCTGTACCGCCCTGGACTTCCATCTTTATAAGTGAACCGCTCCACCTGGTTGCGCATTTTGAATCCACAGTCCGCGCAGTAGACCAAGCCGGTGAAAATGCTCTTGATGCCGTCCGAAGTCTCGGACTTCCGCACCTTCTTCTGGTCGATGCTGACAACTGTATCCCAAACTTCGCGGGAGATGATCGGCTCATGGGTCCCCTCCACACGAATCCACTGATCTTTGGGTTTCGCTACCAGCTTTTTGGATTTGTAGGAGAGGGTGCCGCATTTGCCTTGGACCATGTTGCCGATATAGGCTTCGTTGCGGATCATCACCTTAACGGTGCTTTCGTTCCACAGGTGGTTGACACGGCGGGGGTCGGTGCGGCCCTGGCGCTGATAGTACAACTCACCGGGCGGCTGAACGCCCTCGGCGTTTAAGGTGGTGGCAATCTTTCGGAACGCCATGCCGGAGGCCCGCATAGCAAAAATGCGGCGGACCAGCGGCGCGGTTTCCTCGTCAATGACAAAGTGGTGCTTGTCCAACGGGTCACGCTTATAGCCGATGGGAGGATATGTACCCATGTACTTCCCGCTCTCGGCGCAGGCTTTTTTGACGGCTTTTACCTTTTTACTTGTGTCCCGGCTGTAAAACTCGTTAAATAAGTTCAAAAAACACATGACATCGGTACTGCCGTCATTACTCATGGTGTCGATGCCGTTGTTGAGGGCGATAAACCGACACCCAATGGACGGGAACAGGTAATCGGTGTACTGGCCGAACTCGATGTAGTTTCTGCCGAACCGGGACAGGTCCTTGACGAGAATGACATTGATGCGTCCGGCCTTTGCGTCAGCAATCAGGCGCTGAACGCCGGGACGCTGGAAGTTTGTTCCAGAATAGCCGTCATCCACATAGGTGTCCACTTCATTCCAGCCCCGCTCCCGCACATACCGCTGAAGCAGCAGCTTTTGATTTTCAATGCTGACGGATTCCCCGTCTCTTTCGTCATCGTTGCTTAATCTACAATAGATGCCGACATTGTATGTTTTCTCGATCATTGTTTTACCTCCCGATCAGCCAGATTCATACCCTGTGCGGCGAATGGCTCCTGCCGGATTGCTCCGGCAGCACCTATTATAGAATAGGGAGCGCATGACACGCAAGGATGCAGCCAGCCGCGAGGTAATGTTGGATATGGTTTAGGTAGCAGCAGGGCAAGGCGTCACTTCCGCCATAGCACGGCGGACCGCCAACTGCTCCAGGGTCTCACCCAGGTCTTTCTCGCCGGTGAAAACGCTGGTCACGCGGTACAGCGTCTTGCCGATCTTAATCTCTTTGTACGAAGTGTTGATGCTGGGATTGGTCTGGTCCTTCATATTGACGTACCTCCGTCCGATAACAGACCGATGCTGAAACTGCAAAATGCAGATAACTTCCATTAAGAAAATAGCCGCGCCGGACATTGACGGTGCCGCGTGACTATTGCGGCGCAGTTCCGGCGCGGCTATTTGTTTTATTCCGTTTCGATGCAGTTCCGCCGTATTTGCCACGCGCCCCCGGCGAAAGGGGGATATTGCAAGCCGCCCCTGGCAGGGCTGTCATAACTCCGCAGCATCGTTCTAACGTGTGCCGCAGGGTTCCGTCTCAAGTCTGTGGACGGGCGTGAGCAAGTGTCATTATCCCCCGCGCAGTTATCGCGCCCGGTGTGCCAAACCGGGTCCAGGACTTACGTTGATCGCTCGGCCAGCTTGTCCATCACCTCCTGAAGCTGGCGGTCTTGGCGGCGCGTCCTGTGCCGCTGGTACGCGGGTTTTGTGCTTGCAATACCGTGTATTCAATTTTCGATGTACGAGTGAAGGTGAGGGAAAATGCGTCCTTCACCTACCGGCCCTAAAATGGGGTTTTGGCAGGGACATCAATCACCACTTTTCAAAAAATTTTGGAGCTTCTTTTTTGCCGCAGCCAAATACTCAACAACACTTTGGTGTTTCACATTCTCGGCCTCGGCAATTTGCCGCACTGTCAGTCTATCCACGCAATACAGCCAAAGGCGGCGGCGCTGGGGCCGGGTCAAGCAGTTATCAAGCCCCTCCATGAGCAGGCGGCGCATTTCTTCGCGCTCCCGCTGTTCCAGAGCCTCCATCAGCGTGTCCTCTGGCGATTGGACAGCGGTAGCCTTTTCAGACAGGCCATGCAGGGACAGGGTGCGCTTGGAGAAAGTAATTTCTGCGTTCTCAATCTGGTGGTAGCTTTCATCAGACCATGCTTTCCACCGCTGAAATTCTTCCGGGCTGGAGAAGTCCGCCAGAGTGAGCCGGGTCAGCGTTCCAGCGGCATCTATGTAAACAATGGCCTCCGGGTCCTTCTTGTTCAGCGCATAATCGCTTTTGGGGTCAAACATTTTGTTTCCTCCGTTTCATTCGTTGATAGGGGTGGTGCATCGAAACGGAGGCGGCGGGCCACGACACCCGCAGGGGCTGACTTTTTTCTCGAAGATTCGACAAAGCAGAGGGCCGGGTACTTCCATTGAGCACCCGGCCCTCTGCCGTATTTCAGAATGATAATTCTCGTTTATATGCCGTTGTAGTTCTGGCTGATAAGTAAAATAGGGTGTATCAGCCGCAAGGCTTTTTTTGACAGATCACCCATCAGGAGCAGCCGAAACAGCTCCACCATACAAAGCAAAAACACCATAGCCATCTCCTTAAACGGTGGCTTATGGTGTTTGAGCGCACAAAAGCGTTCCGCAAAGCTGCCGTTTTTTTAACAGCCTCTCGGAATCATTTTTTCTTGAAAAGTTCGGCAAAAATCAGAATTATATTGCATGGTAGTCAGAATTGCGCAGGTATTCAAATCACGCTTTCTGCACTATACAATACAGTTGAGGTGAAGAATTATGCCGAATGATGTCTTAGTAAATGGTGGAGCGCGGTTAAGAGCGATCCGAAAAGAGCGAGGTTATACACAGGAGCAGTTGGCAGAGTTGACAAAGCTCTCCACCCGCCATATCGCAGGTATTGAAAAAGGAGAGGCGAATCCGTCATTTGAGGTGCTTTATACAATCACAACTGTTCTCGGCGTTTCTTTTGACGTGATTTTCAATCCAGCAGATGAACAGGTAGAGCGCGAAATCCAGGAAATCACCGGGCTTTACCGGGCCTGCCCGGAACAGGGGCGGCGGTTGATCTTGGCATCCATCCGTGCTATGGTACATGAGTTGACGGATTGCCAAGAAGTGTAGTGCCGTTAAGGAGTTGGGCCAGTGGGTAAAAGAAATCTTACCCACTGGCCCTAATCTTGCTGGGCAGGCTATTCAGTTTGATGCTATTGATACGCATTTCGTACTTACTCAAAGGATTTTTGGCTGATGGTATGCTCCATTCAGTGTAGAGTCAGATGAACATGAGGAAGAAATCCATCGTTTCCTTGGAAAGTTTAGGGCTTGCAGCTGCGCTAATCAGATGGTGCTGCTTAATACATTTAGCCGCAGTAGGAACTCGCCCATCTGTTGGCCTGTATGATAAACACCAAAAGCCATATCATAATCATACTGCTCCACGTTTCTTTTCTGCCGCTGGACAGATTTTTTACTAATCTCTATGCTAAGCCACAAATGTCACAAGAATGTCACTGTCCTAACCTGTTTCGACATGAGAATAGCCTAAAATGTCACAGTTTCGAGACATTTGAAAGCTGAGAACAAGTTGTTCCCGGCTTTTATGGATAAGCAGCAATTTTCCCGCAGACATTCTCTTTGTCCTCTGCAATCAGCTTTCATCGTCTGATGGAGCGGTGTAATGATTCTGTACTGCTGTTGGAAGCTCGTTATACTGCACCTCGCTCCAATCCAGGACGCCCCGGATCGGCATGACGGTCAGGCGGATAAAAGCCCCATCCCGCAGTTCTCTGGATGTCCCAAAAGTGATTTCCTTTTTACCGCCGTTTTCGTCATAGCACAGCAGAGTATAGGCGTAGGGCAAGTTGCCTTTCAGGTTAATTACGCCGCCCTTGGAATCCACCTGCTCAATCTTGCTGTTGTCAATTTGGGAGTAATACTCGGCACTGCCAACGCCGGAGAGGAACCACGCGCAAAAGCCGATCAGACCAATGAGCAGGACAGCGGCGGCGCCTATGGCGATTTTTACTTGCTTTTTCATGTTGTTTGACACTCCTTACCAACCTTTTTTTGTGATGACTTGTTTGGGCTTTTTCAGCCTCTTTGCGGTCGCACTCTTTTTTGCAGTTCTCACAAAAACAACGGAAACCAGCAAAGCAGCCAACAGACTGAACGTACAGAGCAACGGATTCCAATGAACCGCCTCGTCATAGCTGCGGTAGCGAATCAGCCCCAGGCTCGCGGTTACAGGATAGATATTGGACAGAGTTGTGCTCCCCGCCGCAAACATCCCGCCATAGCCGTAAACAAAGGCCACCACCGCTCCAATTAGGTGTCCATTTTGAATGCGGGCGGCGATTGCGATGATCGGCAGGACCGCGACATAAAGAAACAGGCAGTTCAGCGTGATTTGTACCGCAGTCTGTGCAATCGCTGGCAGCTCACCGCCAGGGAACCCCAGAAGCAAGGCGGCAGTCACGGTGAAAACCGCGCTGGTAATTCCCAGGAACAATGAGAGCAGCCCGCCAACTACCAGCTTGCCAAAAAGCAGAACAGGGAACGACACAGGAACCGTCAGGATACTTTTCAGCGTATCGTCCGTCCCCTCCCGGTTGATGATATATCCGGTAATCAGCGCAATGCACATAGGAAAAATCGTTGTGGCATTGTTCTTGATGACCTGTTCCGCGAAAAATGGGAATGTCCAGACGGTGCCATCCAGTGCGGTAGTGGAGAAAACTGTCAGCAGGACGGAGAGCAGCATCAGGAGAACGCCCGCCCAGATGATGTGATACCGTTTCAGCTTCCAAAGCTCGGTTTTCATCATAACAAGCACCTCAATCACCCCTTCTCTTTTTATACAGCTGGTCGATCAGCAGAATGGATAAGACGGACATCACGCCTAAAATCAGGACAACCTGCGCCGTTGTGGGAACCAGATATTCCAATTCGCCTACGCTGCCTCTGGCTCCGTGGCTGGCCAGATCACCGGCGCACCAGAGGGTCGTGAGGGGAATCGGCATCAGCCAGCACAGGAGTTTCGGCAGAGCGCCGAAACAGCCCTCGGCGGTCAGGCTTAATACGCTGTAAAAAATGCACAGCAGGACGGAGAAGATATAAGTCTTGCTGAAAAAGACCACCAGCACCACCAGCGGCAGGGTCCCCGCCGTGACAAAGATTCCCAGCTCCACAGCCACCCACAGCTTGTAGCCAAGCCCGCCGACTTCGGCAATCAGGCTCCCGCAGACGATAGTAACGGCGGCTGTAGACAGGCAGAAGATCAGTCCAAACAGAAACAGAACTATGATTTTGGCAAGAATCACCTGGGTACTGGTCACCGGAATGGTACGCAGATTTTTGAAGGTGTCGTTGTCTCGCTCCATAAAAAACAGCATAGCGGCGATGACGCCGATCACGCAGGGCAGAAGCAGCTCCACTCCATAGCCAAGGACGAACTGGTAAAAGTCGTCGAAAAGTTCCGCTTTTGTGTCGTATCGGGCCAACATGCGGGGTGTCAGCATCATCAGCGCCACCGGGGGCGGGAACAAGAATGCGGAGAGAATCACAAACGGAATGAATTTCTTCCGTTTCAGCTTCGCCAGCTCACAGGAAATCAGTTTAAGCAATCCCCTCACCCCCGGTCACCCGCTTGAAGTAGTCCTCCAGGCTTTCCTCCACCGTCGTAGCCTCCGACACCTCCAAACCGTGCTGCACAAAGGCGGAGACAATCTTTGCCACAGGGATTTTGATGGAATCCATTCGCAGAATGTGGCCGTCCTGCACAGTGAACTGATTTTCGCGGAAAACACCCCTCAAAATTTCCGCCGCCCGCTCCGTGTCGGAAACCGTGAATCGGACATATCTGCTGCTCTTGGCCTCCAGCTCCGCAAAGCTCTCCTCCTCCAGCAACACGCCGTGGTCGATAATGCCGATGTCATCCGCCAGCAGCGCCACCTCGGAGAGAATATGGCTGGAGATCAGGATGGTCTTGCCCCTCTCGTCACACAGCGCCCGGATGAAGGAGCGCACCTCCGCGATGCCGATGGGGTCCAGGCCGTTGATGGGTTCATCCAAAATCAGCAGCTCCGGGTCGTGCATGACCGCCAGGGCAATGGCTAACCGTTGCTTCATGCCCAGGGAATATTGGGAGAACAGCTTTTTATCCCGGTAGGGCAGTCCCACCAAATCCAAGGCGCTTTTGATGGCGTTCTGGTTTTTCAACCCCCGCAGAGCGGCGAAGATACGCAGATTTTCCGTTGCTGTCAGATTGGGATAAAAGCCGGGGGATTCAATCAGGCTGCCGATGCGGGGCAGCAGTTTCTTCTCGTTGCCCGCGAGGGACTTCCCCCAGATTGCCACCTCCCCGGAGGTGGGCTGGGTCAATCCCAGCAGCATCTTCATGGTGGTGGTCTTTCCGGCCCCGTTCCGGCCCAGCAGACCGTAGATGCGGCCTCGCTGAACATGGATGTTCAGCTCCGCTACGCTCTTTTGTGTCCCGTACTGCTTGGTCAGATGGTTTGTTTCAATGACATATTCGCTCATGGCAGTTACCTCCTTTGTGGGGTGAGTATACAACGCCATCCTTGAGCTATCTTTGAGGGAACCTTGAGATAACCTTAAGATTGCACCGACAGCATATACATTTTTCGGTTTCTGCGCTATAATAGGCGGCAGTACAGGGGGTGTTCTCATGCTTGATAAAGAAATCCTTGTTGTGGACGATGAAAGGGATTTACTGGCTATGACCCGTTCTATTTTTGAAGGTGCCGGATATACGCAGGTCGAAACAGCGGCGTCGGCAGAAGATGCGCTGCGGCTCATCTCCAAAAAAATGCCAGACATCTTGATTTTAGATGTGATGATGCCGGGCATGGATGGGTTTGAGCTGCTGCAAGAAATCCGCGCAGTCAGCACGGTTCCGGTACTGATGCTGACCGCCAAGGGTGAGGCCGAGGACAGATTTGCAGGCTTTGAACTGGGAGCAGACGATTATCTGGTCAAGCCGTTCTTGCCAAAAGAGCTGCTACTGCGGGTCCAGGCAATTTTGAAGCGGGCCTATCCCGAAAAAAACCATGTTGTTCAGTTGGAGACTGTCGCAGTCGATTTAGACCAGGCAGAGGTTATTAAAAACGGCCAGCGTATCTCGCTGACCGCAAAGGAATACAGCATTTTTGAGAAACTCTCGGAGAACGCGGGCCGGATTGTCACCATCGGCGTCCTCTGCCAGACGCTGTGTGGGGACATCTGGCAGGGATATGAGACGACCCTGATGACCCATATCCGGCATTTGCGGGAGAAGATCGAAGAAAACCCGTCAAAGCCCGTGTCGCTCCTGACGGTAAAAGGTCTGGGCTATAAGCTGTTGGTGAAGGAGCCGGAGAAATGAAACCCGTGGAACGCTTTTTTCGCAAATATTTTTTATCCATGATCGGCATTATCGTGCTGTTTCTTCTGCTCAATATTGTCCTGTTCTTCTCTGTGCTGATTTGGGCTTGGCAGACCTCGGAGACTCCGAAACTATCCTTGAACGAAATCTGTGACAGCATTGTCATGGACGAGGCGGGACATTTTACAACGTCTAAGGAACTGGCCGAACTGTTAGAGGAACATCACGCCTGGGCCATGCTTCTGGATGATAAGGGGACAGTCATTTTTCAGGAACGGATGCCGGAGGAATTGCCTCGCCAGTACACACCGGCGGACGTAGCAAAATTCAGCCGATGGTACTTGGGTGATTATCCTGTCTATGTGCAGGAGCATCCCCAGGGGCTTCTGGTAGTGGGCGGTGAGAAAGGCAGTCAGGCGAAATATTATTTTTCTGTCAATGAAAGCTATGTAAAGAATCTGTTTACCGGGCTGATTGCCGTCTTTTTGGCAAATATCATTGTGGTGGTCCTGCTGATCTGGAAAAATATCCGACACGTTGAAAAGGCAGTCACGCCTATATTACGGGGGATTGAAACGGTATCCTCCGGCCAGCCGGTCAGCCTCACGGAGAAGGGAGAACTGGCGGAAATCAACCGGCAACTCAACAAGGCAGGAGCTTTTATTGTGAAAAAAGACAGCGCCCGCGCCGACTGGATCAGCGGTATCTCCCATGATGTGCGGACACCTCTCTCCGTCATCCTGGGCTTTGCTGGGCAGCTGGAAGATAACCAAACGCTTCCGGCTCCAGCCCGTGAGCAGGCGGCCTGCATCCGAAAGCAGGGAGAGAAGCTACGAAATCTGATCTCCGACCTAAACCTCGCATCCAGGCTGGAGTATTCTATGCAACCGCTCCGGTTGGAGAAAATCTATCTGGTGGAGCTGGCGCGGCAGGTTGTCTGCGAGTTTTTGGACAGCGGTTTGGAAGAACAGTATAGGATTACGTTTTCTTCCGATCAGGAAAGTGAAATGGCGTCCACCATGGGGGACGAGGCCCTGTTGAAACGCGCGTTGTATAATTTGATTCAAAACAGTATGATTCATAATTCAAGGGGATGTGATATTTCTGTTTCCGCAGCGTGGAACGGAAATCATACGGTCATCACGGTATCGGACAATGGCATTGGCGTGTCTGCTGAAAAACTGGAAGAATTGAAAGCCAACACACACCGTATAGAAAGCACCGATGAAAGGCTGAATTTAAGGCATGGCCTGGGTGTATTGTTGGTTTGGCAAATTGTTGAGGCGCACCATGGAACCATGGAAATTTTTAGCGAACCGCAAGGAGGATATAAAACAGTATTGACTTTTTCAAACGATGGAATTTAAGGAAACGGAGAACGCTTTGCCTGCGTTCTCCGTTTCCCGTTTTCATTCAGTTTAGCAGTATATCAGTTCCATACCCTACTTATTCTGTAGAGGGCGCAGTTCTTTCAAACTCTCCTGAGCGCCGCACTCCAAAATATAAGGAGCAATCTCTTGGTAAGCCTTTTCTGGCGAACCTGCTTCTGACGGGATATATGTCCACTGTGTCAGAAAGCTGTGAGCATAGTTACAGTGAATATTCCCTGTATAAATCTGTACCAGAGGATCGGTGATCCAACTTCCGTCAGCAGATGCACAATCACTCCGATAAGTAAAGTACCTCTGACCATCCTTCACATAGATAATGTTCACAGTCAGTTGATTTTCTGCGATGTCCAGCCGTTCTTCCCTGCCTGCTAATTCATTGTAATCGTTCTCAGCTTCCACTTTTTCAAAATAGAAATAATCTCTCCAGGCAGACAATATTTCCTGCTCCATGTCACGGTACTGCTCCGGCACAAGCAGATTCAGCGTCAAGCAGTTGGAGCGCACAAAGCGTTCCCTGGAGGCCCGCCTGGAAAAGCTCAACAACACCAGCCGGAAGGACAGCTCCGTGACCTTTGAGCAGCTGGGCGTGGACCGCCTCTTTATTGACGAAGCACATTCCTACAAAAATTTGTTCCTCTACACGAAAATGCGGAACGTGGCGGGGCTTTCCACCACCGATGCACAGAAGTCCAGCGATATGCTGCTGAAATGCCGCTACATGGACGAGATCACCGGCGGGCGCGGCGTGGTATTCGCCACCGGAACCCCGGTCAGCAACTCCATGACCGAGTTATTTACCATGCAGCGGTATTTGCAGCAGGACCTTTTGGACAAGGGATTCACCGACAGCCGGGGACGGCATTACAGCCTGACCCATTTTGATAGCTGGGCCTCCATCTTTGGCGAGACGGTGACGAAGGTAGAGCTGGCCCCGGAGGGGAAATACCGCCCTCGGACGCGCTTTGCCAAATTCTACAATCTGCCGGAGCTGATGGCCATGTTCCGGGAGACCGCCGACATCAAGACCGCCGATCAGCTCCATCTCCCTGTGCCGGAAGTGGAATATCACACAGAAAAGGCCCTGCCCTCAGAGGAACAGAAGCAGTTGGTCCGGGAATTATCTGACCGCGCCGCCGCCGTTCACACGGGACAGGTAAACCCCAAGATTGACAATATGCTGAAAATCACCAGCGATGGGCGCAAGCTGGGCCTTGACCAGAGGCTGATTAACCCGCTTTTTCCCGACAATCCGGGCAGTAAAGTCAATATGTGCGTGGAAAATGTATTCCGCATTTGGGAGAATGGGCAGGCGGACAAGCTGACCCAGCTCATTTTATGCGACCTGTCTACCCCAAAGGCCGCTGCCGCCGCTACACGGGACAGAACCGCTATGGCGGCGGGCAACAAGTTGGCAGGCGGGACGGATTTGCACGCCCTGGGCAATCTGCTGGAGGACATCAAGCCGGACGCGCCCTTTTCCGTCTATGAGGACATCCGCAGCAAGCTCATCGCTATGGGCATCCCGGAGCGGGAGATCGCTTTCATCCATGACGCCAATACCGACGCCAAAAAGAAGGAGCTGTTCGCAAAGGTCCGTTCCGGGCGGGTACGGGTACTCATGGGCAGCACCTTCAAAATGGGCGCTGGCATGAACGTTCAGGACCGGCTGATTGCTCTGCATGACCTGGACTGTCCTTGGAGGCCGGGAGATTTGGAGCAGCGCAAGGGCCGCATTGTCCGCCAGGGCAACAAGAATCCCACGGTACACATCTACCGCTATGTCACGGAGGGGACGTTCGATTCCTACCTCTGGGTGCGACACGTCGTCGCGAAAATCAATCGTTCGGCACAGGCCGAACCTGCTGTTCCATCAGCAGTAGCCTAACATCACCAAAGCGGCGGGAGACTGCCGTGAGGGAGCATGATGTGAAAGGGTAGCCCTCCCCGAAAGGGGTAAAGCGAAAGCCGCGAGGCGGACGCGATAAGCTGCAAGCAACAACGCGGCTGGGGAGCCTGGCTGTGCGGTATGGTTAATGTAATGTGAATCGCTGATAAACGTCGTTAAAGCAGAACAGGCTAAAGTTGCTGATAAGCCTGAACCAAAATGGTAATGCAGTTGGCTGTCCCCTTCCACAGTGGGGACACATGGACAACACGACTGCCGGCGGAGAGGCGGAACCTAACCCGCATCGTTGATTTACGCGGAACGTGGTAAGCCCGTATTCTCTCCGGCCCTGTGCCGGAAAGCCTACCGCAAGGGAAGCCGAAGGGGAGTGCGGGTAAAGCAGGATGGAAAAAGCGAAGGCCGCACCTGTAATGGGAGCGGATAGGGGTTGCGACATCACCCCACGCGAAAGCGGGCAGACTTCCATCTGGTCTTTCTTTACGAGAGAATTTTCAGAACTTTTGAAGGAGGAAATCGCAAATGAACGGGAAACCGTGTGCATCTTCCGACAAAGCGCAGGATTGGGAAAGTATCGACTGGAACAAGGCCAGCGCCTATGTCAAAAAGCTGCAAATGCGTATCGTAAAGGCTCAAAAGGAAGGTCATTACAGCAAGGTAAAATCGCTGCAATGGCTGTTGACCCACTCGTTTTATGCCAAAGCCTTGGCAGTAAGACGGGTGACAAGCAACAAGGGTAAAAGAACATCAGGCGTAGACCATGAATTATGGCTGACGCCACAGGCAAAATTCGACGCAATCGCAAAGCTCACCCGACGGGGCTACCGGCCCCAACCGCTCCGGCGGCACTACATCGCAAAGAAGAACGGCAAAATGCGGCCGCTGGGCATCCCCACAATGACAGACCGGGCCATGCAGACCCTGTATAAGTTCGCGGTAGAACCGATAGCGGAAACCTATGCAGACCCCAATTCCTACGGTTTTCGCATTGGCAGAAGCACCCATGACGCCATTGAGCAGTGCTTTACCGACCTGAACAAAGCAAAATCTCCCCAATGGATACTGGAGGGGGACATCAAGGGCTGCTTTGACCATATCAGTCATGAATGGCTGCTGGATAATATTCCAATGGACACTCAAGTTTTGCTGAAGTGGCTGAAATGCGGATTTATCGAAACAAATCGCCTGTTTCCAACGGAAGAAGGTACTCCCCAAGGCGGTACGATTTCCCCCACATTGATGAACATGACATTGGACGGGCTGGAACAGCTTTTGAAGGAAAAACTTCCAACGAGGAAGAAAGTCAACGGAAAAGCGCACTTCAATAAGATGAATTTCGTTCGTTACGCGGACGATTTCATCATCACAGGCGAATCGCCGGAATTTCTTCGCAACGAGGTGCTGCCCATCGTTCGGGAGTTTCTGACAGAGCGGGGACTACAACTTTCCGAGGAGAAAACGGTCATTACCCATATCGACGACGGCTTTGATTTCCTGGGCAAAAATATTCGCAAATACAAAGGAAAGTTGCTCATCAAGCCGTCCAAGACCGCAATCAAGTCGTTCCTCGGCAAAGTGCGGGACATTATCAAGGACAACAAATCCGCAAAACAGGAAATCCTCATTCACAAGCTCAACCCCGTAATTCGGGGATGGGTGAACAATCAGCGGTTTGTTGTATCCTCAGAGGTGTTCAGTCGAGTTGACTACGAGATTTATCAATGCCTGTGGCGCTGGGCCAAACGCAGACACAAGAAAAAGGGCCGCAAATGGATTGCCAAACGATATTGGCATCACATCGGCGACCGGAAGTGGACATTCTCCGCCCTCACGAAAAACGCCAATGGAGATTCCTATTACACGAAACTCGAATACGCGACTGATACACCCATCATCCGTTTTAAGAAAATCGTTGCGGAAGCGAACCCGTTTGATGAAAGTTGGACGGAATATTTTGAGGAACGCGAGGGCGAAAAGATGCTGCATAACACGAAAGGGCGGGAAAAACTGCTTACAATCTGGCGACGGCAGAACCGCCGCTGTCCTGTCTGCGGAGAACCGATTACTTCCAAAACCGGGTTTAAGGTGCATACCCCAGCCGGGAAAGGCGCACGGAAAATCATGGTACACGCGGAATGCCACAAACAAATTCATACCCTGAACGCTGATTTTGAGCCGGGTCTCCGGCAAGGAGGCTTTAGAAAGGCTTGAGCCGTGTGAGGGGAAACTCTCACGCACGGTTCTTAGGGGAGGGATCGACAGCGATGCCGGTCTCTTACCCGACCAGACGGTAGAAAATAAGCAGAAATTCATTTCGCAGATTATGACCTCAAAATCCCCGGTGCGCTCCTGCGAGGACGTGGACGAGACCGCCCTCTCCTATGCGGAGATCAAGGCCCTGTGCGCGGGAAATCCGCTGATAAAGGAGAAGATGGACCTGGACATTGACGTGGCCCGCCTGCGTCTGCTGAAATCGGACCACCAGAGCCATCAGTACCGTATGGAGGATGATTTGCTGAAACGGTTCCCTGAGAAAATCAAGGAAAACGAGGGCTTTATCGCGGGGCTGGAGGCCGACATGAAAACGCTGGCGGAGCATCCCCATCCGATGGTGCCTGTGAAACCCGCCGCGCCGCCCCAGGCTGACGGGGAACAGCCGGACGCACCCGCCGCCGATGCAGCCGCTGCCGATGCACCCGCCGCACCCGCTGCGGAGACCGCCGCTGTGGAGGTCAAGCAAGGCTTTGCCGGTATGGTGATCGGAGACCAGACCTTTATGGACAAAATCGAGGCGGGCAAGGCCCTGATCGCGGAAATCCGCAAGGGCATCAAGCCGGGGGAGCCTGTCGAGATCGGAACTTATCGCGGCTTTTCTATGGCTTTGTCTGTGGAGGACTTCGGGCGCACCATCGTCCTGACCCTCAAAGGCCAGATGAGCCACCGGGCCGAATTGGGGGATGATGTTTTGGGTAATCTTCTCCGCATCGACCATGCTTTGAATAAAATGCCGGACCGGGTAACGGCGCTGCACTCCCAGCTTGACAATCTCCACCAGCAGATGAAAGAGATTCAAGGCGAGATCGGCAAGCCCTTCCCCCAGGAGGCAGAGCTTCAGCAGAAAAGTGAGCGGCTGGCAGAACTGAACGCACAGTTGGGGATAGAGGATGGGCCTGCCCCGGTTGGGGAGCGGCTGCTGGCCAAGGACGCCCGCCCCTCGGTGCTGGAGGGGCTGAAACGGCCTGTGCCGCCCAAACAGAAAACGGACAAGCCGAAAGACTACCGCCAGGAGCGGTAACAGGGAAAGTCAGGCGGGGTGATCTCCGCCTGACTTTGCTCCTTTTCGTTATACCACAACAAATCTAATATAGAATGGAGAAATCAACATGAACAAAGCGCCCATTTACCCATACCCCGTCACTTACGCACGGGAAAACGGGGAGTTAGAGCAGTATCGGGCATCGTTCAAAACGCTTGCCGAGTGCAAGTGTGCCATTGACGATGCCATCTTTGATAATTGGGATGGGATGAATTTTGCCAAGGATTCTGCCAAACGTGTTCTAAAACAGTTTGGTCCAGAGCGGGTGACATTCATTCTGGCCTATACACTCCGGGAGATGAATATTGATAACCGATTCTCCGGCCACAACGCAAGCTGGGCCAGCACCGTTCCGCTGTATGGAATCGCCAGTGGCCAGGAGAGCTGCACCCTGGAAAGCCACCCTGCCAAGGTGGACCTGTTCATTGATCTGGTGCGGAAGGACCTCCAGGAGCTGGCACAGCAAAAGTCTGCTTCGCGTCAGAAATCTTCTGCAAAGCCCAAAAAGGAGGCGGTCAAGATGGATAAGACCCCGATTTACAAGGAATCTTTCGAGTACGCATATAATCATGGCGAGGAAGAACAGCACCGTGCCTCCAACCATGCCAATATCGCCTGCAAAAAGGCGATTGAAACGGCCATCGCCAGCCACTACCATGACAACCGCCTTGATACACAGGCGGCGGTGCAGGAGGTGGTGAAGCAGTTTGGCTATGAGCGGATGTTCTATGTGCTGGCCAACACGGTGCAGACCCAAGGGACGGATGGGCGCGTCTCCCAAGCCAACAAGAAGTGGGCGCAGACTATCCCCATCGTTTTTGAAAGAGGAAAACGGGACACTTCCTACCTTATCACACAAACTCACCCTGGTCTTTTGGATATGTTCGTGAGCAGCGCACGGCATGAACATCTGTTGAGACAGCCCCTCAAAGCGGCGGACATCAAAGCAGAGGCCGCACATATTCTGGAACGGTTTCAAGCCGCCCAAGAGCCGAACAGCCCCAATGGGACCCATTACATGGTCCAGGTGTCCCCTGACTTTCTGAGAAGAGCTGGAACCAAGGACACGGACCGCCTTATGGCGATGCTGCCCTTCCAGTCCCTTTCCCTCTCCGGGCTGGAGGGCCGCAAGGGAGTGTTTGCCCTGATCGTCAAGGACGAGGACCGCTTTCAAAAGCTGGTCCTGCGCAGACCCTCGGTACGGAAGAAGTTGCAGGAGCAGACCGCCGCCGATGCGCCCAAGCCGCCCGCCAGGGGCAGGAACAAGGCCCAGGAGCGGTAGTCATGGCAAATTTAGAGCGGGAGGTACAGCTAAAATTCCGCGTTACGCCGGAGGAACGGGCGCTGATCGAGCAGAAGATGGCCCAGCTTGGCACCACCAACATGGCGGCATATCTCCGCAAAATGGCGATTGACGGCTTTGTGATAAATCTGGAACTGCCGGAGCTGCGGGAGATGGTCTCCCTGCTGCGGCGGTCCAGCAATAACCTCAATCAGCTTACGCGCCGGGTACATGAGACGGGCCGGTTCTATGACGCCGACCTGGACGAGCTTCGGCAAAGCTATGACAGCCTGTGGGATGCGACGCAGAAAATTTTATCCTCGTTGGCGAAGCTCCAATGACAAATGGACAGCCGGGAACTGTTCTGGCTGTCCATTACTAATCTATATCTTCCAATTCAACATTTTTGAATGAATCCGTATCAAAAAACTCGTAAAGAGAAATTCCAAGTCCATCACAAAGAAGTTTAATTGTGATGATGCCAGGGTTATGGCTGTTGCCGTATATGATATTTTTCAGCGTTGTGGGCGGGATGCCAGCTTTTCTTGCCAGTGAATTGATATTATATCCATGTGCGGCACAAAGCTGCTGAATACGCAATGATACTTGTTTTCGCGTATCCATTTGCGTCCCTCCCGTCCATAAAAAGTCTATTTTAGTTTACCCACCTTCACAGCATTAGGCAGACTTTATATGGACTTTTGGGGAGAAGTGATTTATAATAAGAAAGACTTTATATAGTCTTTTCTGCGGAGTATATAAAGAAATGGGAGGCGATGTGGATGATCGTAACCTTTTGCGGACACAGCAAAATATATCAGACTTGCGAAATCTCCAAATGGTTGGATATAATACTCCCATCGCTGATTGAGGGCGGCGCGGCCACATTTTATCTCGGTGGCTACGGAGACTTTGACAGTCTGGCAGCGGCGGCGGTGAGACGGCAAAAGGTCACCTATCCCAGCATTGAAGCGGTCCTGGTGCTGGCCTACCTCAACCGGGACGCTGACCTTTCCCGCTATGACAGCACCACCTACCCGCCGTTGGAGAATGTGCCGCCCCGTTACGCCATTGTCAGGAGAAACGAGTGGATGATCCAGGAAAGCGATGTGGTGATCTCCGGCGTCACGCATGGGTGGGGTGGGGCGGCGAAAACACTGGACTTTGCGAAGCGCAAGCAGAAAATCATTTTTCAATTTCCAATGCAGACAAATAAAAAATGAGCGGCGGGGCCGCATCCTTGCAAAAAATCGTCCATGCCGCTATGCTGGTATCAAATCAAATTTAAGAGGTGTTCATTATGACCTATGAAAAAGTGTTAGCTGTATTCCAGGACTATCTGGCCGAGGACAAAGCCTGTGAGGTGCTGACTTCCAGCCAGGGCTATCTGGTGGTGGATTGGGACAGCAGGAAAAAGGACAGCGAGTGGGTGACTTCCCGGCTGTGCCAGACCCCGGAGCATCTGCGGGATGTGCTGCGCTCCCGGTACGAGGAATACCAGGGGTACAAGCTCACCGGTGGCTACAAGCGGGAGCTTCTGCCCTCTGAGGATGTGGACATTCGGCGCATGGGCGAGGCGATGGCCGAACGGTGCGGTGAAAACTGAATATACAGTCTAAAGCGGTCCGCCAATCGCGGGCCGTTTCTTTTGAAGGGAGGGACCGCCAATGGCAACCACCCGCATTATGCCTCTGCACATAGGCAAGGGCCGGACTGTGGGCAAGGCCATTCAAGACATCATCGACTATGTGGAGAATCCAGAAAAAACGGACGGCGGCAGGCTGATCTCCAGCTACCAATGCGACAGCCGGATCGCGGACGCGGAGTTTCTGTTCTCCAAGCGGCAGTACCTCGCCAAGACCGGCAGGCGACGCGGGGCCGATGATGTGATTGCCTATACCATCCGGCAGTCCTTTGTTCCTGGCGAGATCACCCCGGAGGAGGCCAACCGCCTGGGCTGTGAGCTGGCGCGGCGCTTCACCAAGGGCAATCATGCTTTTATTGTCTGCACCCACATCGACAAAGCGCATATTCATAACCACATCATTTGGAACTCCACCACTCTGGACTGCACCCGAAAATTTCGGGACTTCCTCGGTTCCGGGAGGGCGGTGCGGCGGCTGAACGATACCATTTGCATCGAAAACGGATACTCTATTGTGGCCAATCCCAAGCGCCGGGGCAAGAGCTACAACAAGTGGCTGGGCAGTAAGCCGCCCTGCCACCGGGACCGGCTTCGCATGGCGATAGATGATGCCCTCGCAAAAAAGCCCGCTGACCTGGACGCGCTGCTGAAGCTGCTGGGAGAGGCAGGCATTGAGGTATCGCCACGGGGAAAATTTATCCGGCTAAGAGCGGCGGGACAGAAAAATTTCGTCCGGCTGGATGGGGACAGCTTGGGCACGGAGTACGATATTTCCGCTTTGCTGGCCGTCCTCTCCGGGGAGCGGACGCACACGCCCAGCACAAAAAAGGTCCACCGCGCAGATCCGCCGAAGGTCAATCTGCTGGTGGATATTCAAGCCAAACTCCAGGCTGGGAAGGGTGCTGGATATGCGCGGTGGGCCAGCGTGTTCAACTTAAAACAGATGGCGCAGACCATGAATTATCTGACGGAGCATGGACTGTTGGACTACGCCGACCTCGCGGCAAAAGTGGCTGCGGCCACCGAGCGTTACAACGGCCTGTCCGAAAAAATCAAGGCGGCGGAGCAGCGCATGGCCGAGATCGCCGTGTTGAAAACGCACATCATCAACTACTCCAAGACCCGCGATGTGTATGTGGCCTACCGCAAGGCCGGGTACTCGAAAAAATTCAAGGCCGAGCATGAGAGCGAGATACTGCTGCATCAGGCGGCAAAGAAAGCGTTTGACGGGCTGGGGCTGAGAAAGCTCCCCACGGTCAAGAGCCTGCAAGCGGAGTATGCCGCGCTTCTGGCCGAGAAAAAATCCACCTATGCTGATTACCGCAGGGCAAGGGACGAGATGAAGGAGCTGCTGACGGTCAAGGCTAACGTGGACCGCTTGATGGGCTATGACAAATCGGAAACGGATATGGAAGTGGAACGCCAGGAAGAACGCTGACCGTTTCCATCATCCCGGAGGGCCGCAGGCCCGACAAAAAGCGTCCCGAAGGGACGCGCAGCCAGCCCCGGCACGGGGCTGTTCAAGGGGGTTTGGGGGCACTGCCACCAACAAGCAAAATGAACGTCTCGCCGGGAGGCGGGATGTTCATTTTTCGCATGATGGGACCATCATGCCCTGCTTGCCGGTTTCTCCAACCCCCGTTTTCCTTCGTCCCCCGTCCCCTACTCCAAAGGGGCGTTTTCGGTGTATTCCTCGTCAAAATCATCTGTTTCTGGCTCGAAATACTCCAACAACGCCAGATACAGTTCCTCTGGCCGGTCCATCAGATAATCTTGATAGGAAACAATCTCTTGGGTGGTATGATTGGCGTATTCTATCTGCACCCGCCAGCAGACTTCCCCCTCCGGCATATCTTCATCTGAAAAATCCTCGTCAGCTTCTTCATCCTCGTCCGGCCAATACTCTGGCAGTAAATCAAAATATGGTGGGACGCTGTTTCGGGATGGAGAAAGATCATAGTCCTCCGGCCACATGAAAATTTCCAGACTATGCACGGCCCAGCGCAGGAGCGTGGACATCTTCTTGCCGTCCAGCGTCATGGATTGCTCTGCTCCGTCACCGTCAAAGTCGGTCATGGTGAGGACGCGGCTTATTCGGTTGGCAGTAAAGCGTCTGTTGACCGGCAGTTCATCGCCGTACTCATCAAAGACTTCGGTATGGATTTCAAAAACCAATGTGTTGATGATAAGCTGCTTTTTTCTCGCGTTGCGTTCGGCATAAGGGAAATGGATGTTGTAGACCTCCCGCGCCAGTTCCGCAACCTCCGGGCGATGATCGTGCAGACGGTTTTCCAGCCACGCTTTATCATTGGCGCTCAAACGGCCCGTTGGGAAATTCGTGAGACGGGTAATCGTCTGTGCCTCGGCCTTCTCCGCGGCAGATAACCGGGAACAGGCTTTGCAGATATGAGCGGCGTGTCCCTTGCCAGAAAACTTTTCGTTGGCTTTGTACTCGCCGCAGATTTTGCAGTAATGCCCATGCGGACGGCCTGATTTCTTTTTAGACACGGGACAGTCCTCACTTTTCTTTGCGTTTTATTTATGATAGCACAATCTTCCTTCTATTTCTATGGAAATCATAGAATATGGCTAAACAAGGCGAAAGGACAAGGCGCAACCGAGCCTTGTCCTTCCACTTTATTGAGAGGGATAATCAGAAAATTGCTGCGCCGCCCCAAACCTGGGCCTGCGTGATCGCCAGGACGGTTTCAGTAGGAATACCGGCAATCTCGCTGCCGAAAATCTCCCGCAGATTTCCGTTATTCAGCATAGCGGAAAGCTGGGACTTCGCCGCAGCGGATGCGGCCAGTTGGGATGCTTGTATGTGGCGCTCAATCTGCTTTTCCACCGCCAGCTTCATAAACTCGGCATGGCGGGCCATACGCAAATCCCACCAGCTTTCTTCATCGTCAGAACCGCTCTTGGAGTAGGTAATCTCACCACCCGCACTGGAAGAACAGGCGTTACAAATATTGCCGTCCTCTCCAATGGCAACGGCCTGGGACATCCCCGCCGTGCTTCCGGGGATGATAGCCTCGTTCCGTGCCACGTCAAAGGCAAACCAGGTGTCGATCTTTGCAAAAATCTCCTGGGCGTAGGCTGGGTCTTGCTCCATGCGCTCCTGCACCTTGGGATGAATGACCACAGCTTTGCTCCCAGGCGGGACGTTGCCCAGGGCGTGAATCTCTTTCGGAGCGGTAAATCTGCCGTCAATGGAGCCATAGAAGGGATTGGCCTCGGTGGGTTGCCAATTTTCCAGCGTTTCCTTTGCTTTGTCTCCGTCCTGATACAACAGGTAATGGGGGTAGTCGTTCCGTGTTCTCCAATAGCCACTGCTGGCGTCAAAGACGTGATAATGGATGTTGGGGTATTTGGCCTTCAGCATAGTTTCCAGAGAAGGAGCCTCCGTTGCTTCTGCTGCCTCTACGCTCCCCGTCTGAACCTGCCCAGTAGCCCGCACCGACAAATCCATCATAAGGCTGGTAGGCAAACCCGCCATACCCATAAGGCCGCTCATGCCGGTGGTCAGCGTGTCCGTTCTGCCCCGGCTGGCCTGCGCCGCCATATCAAGAAAACTGTTGCCCTGTGTCCCGGTCTGCTTGGCGTCACGGGCCTTTGTGGGAATGCTATATGCCTGTGTCCCATAACTCGCCTGAATCGTGTTGCTCATGATATTTCCTCCCTTAAAGCAGCCCCATCAAAAGCTCTGCGGCGCTGACCGAACCGCCGTTCATGTGGAGCTTCATCAGCATCCGCCGCCGGGCTGCTGCCTCCTGCTGAAGCTCCATAAATTTTTTGTGGCTCTCCATCCGCTGCTCCCAAAAGCTGCCCTTGGCCTTATCCTCAAACATGGCCGCACCCTGACCGCCCATGTAGCCCGGATACCAGCCCTCGGCATGGCATTGTTCCTTTGTCTCCCCAATGTAGAAAACGCTATAACCGCCGCCAGCAGCAGCCACCCACGGATTTGATTGAGAAAAAGCCTTTCGCAAATCGTCCAGCACCCACGCTTCATAGTCAGGATCATTTTTCATCCGCTCAAAGGCCGCATCGGAAATCTGGATCGAGATAGATTCCATTTGCCGGGTAGCCGAAAGGGGCATCTGCGAAATCTTCTCCCGGATCGCCTGCCGATACGCCTCCATGCTCATATCTGCCTTTTCGGGTGGGTTAGGCGTGGTGCTGCTCTCGTTAGCTCGGAGCTGCGCGGCCATGCTCAGAAAACTGCTGTTCTGCATTGCCGTCCGCTGGACTGTACTGTTCTCTGGAAAACTCGTAGACAACCTTATCAAATAATTAAGACTGATCGTATTGTTCATAACTACTCCCTTCCTGCAATAAAACTGTTGCGGAAAATATCTGCTGACACGTTTTCAGTTCCAATTCTCCCATATACTTCTCCGCCTCCCGGCGCACGTTGGACAAGCCGATGCTGTGCATGGGAACGTCCTCTTTTTTCGTTGTGACAGGCAAACCGTCCTGCCTGAATACCACCTCACCTACGAAAGAGTTTTTGACCTCTATCAGAAAGAAACGTCCTTTTCTCTTTCCAGTCAGTACAATAAACCGCTCACCCTCGCTGACCTTCTCGCAAGCCTCCAACGCATTTTGCAGAAGATTTTGCAGGATGATACCCACGTCAAAGGCGTCATAGGCCCCCGGCTCCGGGTAATGGAAATCCACTTGGAAGCGGATGCCCAAATCAAGGCTCCGCCGCCGTGTATCGTTGACGATCACATCCGTGACCGGGTTTCCCGTTTGAAGCGTCAATTCAAAGTCGCTGATACTCTCATCCATTCGGGCGATATAGTCCTCCAGGCTGGCGTACTCGCCTTGACCAGCCAGCACCTTGATGTTGGTCATGTGGCCCCGCATTTCATGTTTCAGTTGGCGGATGCGGGTATAGAATTGCTCCGCCTCATGGATACGCGCCCGGATCGCCTGTGTCTGCTGGCGTTCTACGAAATAGTTGGTCTGTTCCGCCCGCAGCGCCGCCATACCCTGCTGAAAAGCTATGGTCAAATAGGCCCCCGCATAGAACAGCAAGGCCAGCACCGGCACGACTGCCAGAAACGCCGGGTGACGTTCATAGAGTTGAAGCAGAACGCCGTCCTTGAACTCCACCAGCAGCCGGGAGATCACCTGTCCGAACAAAATCCCCGCTGTTGGCACCAAGCTGATATAGCACAACTCCCGCCGGTGGAGCGTCATGTGCTGTTTCCGTATTTGACGTTGAAGGGCGTAGAGCATGACAGCCAGCATAGCGGTATGGGACACCAGGAACAGTGTAATCAGGAAAGCAGCCCGAAGAAAGACCGCCTCCGGCGGTTCCAGTTGGAAGGGCAGCGACCGCTCCACGATAAAGTATAGACTTTGCACCATCAGGCCGCTGGAAATCCTGGCGTTGAAATAGAGCAGCGTCAGGAGGAACACAAAGGGCTTTTCCAAGTCGATCCACTTTGATACCGCCAGCAGCAGCGCCGTCAGAATCAGCCCAAAGGAGCCTTGCGGGAGCGCGGCCCGGTTGCAGACGATCTCAAACAGGATGTAGACGGAAAATACAATGAGCAGCTTTCGCCACTTCCGGCCCTGGGAGGGAATAAAAGGCTTGAAAAAGGCGGTGAGCAGGACGGCGTAGGTCAACTCTGCCCCAGCGGAAAAAGCACTGTTGAAAATGCGAAATCCTGTTTCACTCATAGGCCAGTTCCCCTTTTCAAGAAGCGGAGATATGCCTTTACAAAGTCCTGGTACTTATACTTTGAGAGTAAGAGCTTTTCTCCGTTTGTCAGCGTCACTTCCGTTTTGCTATACCCGTCCACATAAGAGAGATTGACCAGATAGCCCTTGTGGATGCGGAAAAACTGTTCTTGCAGTTCCAGCTCCAAATCTCCGATTTTTGCATAGCAGGCAAATTCGCCATCTTTCAAATGCAGCTCGACCTTATGATTGCTACTTTCGATATAGTAGATGCTGTCCAGCGGTACGGTTTTGCTGGTATTGGCCGATTGGAGCGTCAATACACGCCCCGGCTTTTCTTTGGCAGTTCCGATCTGTGCAACTGCACGGGCAAAGACCTGAGCAAACTTTTCCTCGTCCACCGGCTTCAGCAGGTATTGGAACGCCCCTACGTCAAAGGCATCGAATACATACCGCTCATAGCCAGTCACAAAAATTATGACCGGCTGTGTCATAGTCGCCCGTTCCCTGATTTTTCGGGCCAACTCCATACCGTCCAGGCAAGAGGGGGCCAACTCTATGTCCAAAAAGAGCAAATCAATTTCTCGGTGATCTGCAAGGCAGTCACCGGCAGAAGCATACTCTACAATCTCACAGGGACAGGATTGCGCCCCGATCAATGACGAGAGATAGTCGCGGATATTGGCTTCATCATCACAAATCGCTATTTTTATCATGTTGATCTTCCTCTATGTGTTTATTCGTTCAAATGGGCGCTGAGGTAAAGCCGGTTGACGTGACTGGACGCTTTGAGAGCGTGACTGGACACTCATAGTTGATTGGTCTATTATATCATAATGAAGTCAATTACCGATACAGTGGCAGGAGGTTATTCGTTATGTATGAGCTGGTACAAGTTTCCGAACAGAGCTATTACATCCAAAGTCCGACCAAGATCGGGCTGGTGAAGCTGAATGAGCAGGACGTCTGCCTGATCGACAGCGGCAACGATAAGGATGCGGGGCGTAAGGTGCGGCAGCTTTTGGATGCCAACGGCTGGCGGCTCACCACCATCTACAACACCCACTCCAACGCTGACCACATCGGCGGCAATAAGTATTTGCAGGGCCAGACCGGGTGCATGATCTATGCGCCGGGGATTGACTGCGCCTTTACCCGTCACCCCATCCTGGAGCCGTCCTTTTTGTACGGTGGCTATCCTTGTAAGGAACTGCGGCACAAATTTCTCATGGCCCAGGAGAGCGATGCCCAAGAACTGACCAAAGAATCCTTGCCGGAGGGCTTTGAGATCATCCCCCTGCCGGGGCATTTCCTTGATATGGTAGGTTTTCGGACGCCGGATGATGTGGTCTATCTGGCGGATTGCCTGTCCAGCTGGGAAACGCTGGACAAGTATCAGATCGGCTTCATCTATGATGTTGCCGCCTATCTGAAAACGTTGGAAATGGTCAAATCCCTGCGGGCAAAAATGTTTATCCCGGCCCACGCTGCGGCCTCTGAGAATGTGGCAGACCTCGTTCAGTACAACATCGACAAGGTATTGGAAATTGCGGACAAGATCACTGGCATCTGCCAGGAGCCGCTTTGCTTTGAAGTGATTCTGCAAAAACTGTTTGCGGACTATGGGCTGACAATAAACTTTGAACAGTATGTTTTGGTGGGCAGCACCGTCCGCTCTTATCTGGCGTGGCTGAAGGACAGCGGCAAGGTGAATGCCCTATTTGAAAACAATATGTTGCTTTGGCAGCGCGTATAGGAGAACAATGTGGCTGTTGTGTAATATTCTGGTTCGTTCTTTTTATAATTCATACTCCGGCATCGTAAATAGCAATATACAATATAAGTTGGATAATTAAATCTACTCTTGCTTTGTGAGATTTCTGTGACATTTCTATGCTATCCTAATGGAGAAGGGGTAGATGCTATGAAACTCTTGGTAGTTGAGGATGATCGCCTTTTGAACAATACGCTTTGCTACAATCTTTCAGCGGCGGGTTACACTGTGGACGCTGCCATGACAAAATCAGCAGCGGTCGATTTCTGCGAAGCACAGGACTATGACCTGATTGTGCTGGATGTCAATTTGCCTGACGGAAATGGGTTCGATTTCTGCCGGGAAATCAAAGAGCGCCGTCCAGATACCGCTGTGATTTTCCTGACGGCAAACGATATGGAAAGCGATATGCTGAAAGGGTTTGAGTTGGGAGCAGACGATTATGTGACAAAGCCGTTCCCGATCAGTGTATTCCGCAAAAAGGTTTCGGCGCTGCTGGCCCGCATCCAGAAACAGACAGGCGGCGATTGCTATACGGACGGTACGCTGTCCATCAATTTTTCGGAACTGACTGCCACCGTTGCGGGCGAACCGATTATTTTCACGCCAATGGAATACCGCTTGTTAAAGGTGTTGGTGAGAAATCCGCAAATCGTATTGACCCGGCAGGTACTTCTTGAAAAGCTGTGGGACGCAGACGAAAACTTTGTGGATGAACACGCCCTAACCGTTGCGATTAGCCGCATCCGGGGAAAAATTGAAATAAACGGTCTGCAATATATCAAGACCGTTTATGGTATGGGTTATATGTGGATTGGAGGGCTGAAAAAGTGAGTGCTGGCAGACTTTCCATCAACCGCGTCTGTACGCTGGGCGCTGCTTTTTTAGGCATAATCTCTATTGTTGCTATCATTGCGGCGTTTCTCATAACAAAAAAATTGACAGTTGTGTGGCTGGAGTTAATGTTTGTTACGCTGGTGATTGCCTGCGTTGCCTCTTTTGTGGCCTTTCTCCGCCGCAAGCTGGTTTTGTTTTCGGACAACCTGTGCCGGACAATAGACGATATGCTGGATGGAGCGGCACCGCCGCCGCAAATCTACGAGGAAGAAAGCCTGTTTTATAAAATCAATCACCAGCTGGCTCGCCTCTATGAAGTTCTGCGGGAGAACCGGGAGAGCATAGCGAAAGAGCGGGCCGATTTGCAGGAACTGATCTCCGACATATCCCATCAGGTGAAAACGCCAATCAGCAATCTAAAAATGGTAAATGCCACGTTGCTGGAACAGCCCATGCCAGAGGAAAAGCAGAGGGAGTTTTTGCAGGCTTCCAGCGGCCAGCTTGAAAAGCTGGACTTTCTCATGCAGGCCATGATAAAGACCTCTCGCCTGGAAACCGGCGTTATTTCGTTGGAGAGAAAAGTGCAACCGATTTATGATACGCTGGCGGCGGCATTGGGCGGTATTCTGCTGAACGCGGAAAGGAAAAATATCCACGTTAGCGTGGATTGTCCAACAGATATAGTGCTGGCCCACGACAGAAAATGGACAAGCGAAGCTCTGTTCAACATTCTGGACAATGCGGTGAAGTACACCACGGCAGATGGCAATATTCAAGTCTCTGTTCAAAGTTGGGAGTTCTATGTGAAAATCGACATCACCGACAGCGGCAAAGGGATCGCTGAGGGCAGACAGGGAATGATCTTCAAACGCTTTTACCGGGAAGAAGAAGTACACGACATTGAGGGCATTGGCATAGGACTGTATCTTGCCCGTGAGATCGTCACCATGCAGGGGGGCTACATCAAGGTTGTATCGAAGGTGGGGGATGGCTCAACCTTTTCCGTATTTCTGCCTCGAGCTATCTTTGAGGGAACCTTGAGATTACCTTGAGATTACACCGGCAGCATATACAATTTTAGGTTTCTGCGCTATAATAGGCGGCATCACAGTGAAATCGGGATTTTTCTATGAAATGCAGAGGGAAACATAAATTAGAGCGTTTAGGATGGCATGATTATTTCATGTCAACAAAATACAACAGGAGATGATTTTTATGTTTGGATTTGGGAAAAAGGAAGTGAAAGCCCCGGAGGAACGGCTGGCTGATCTCCAGAGAAAAAAGGACTGGGCTGGGGTGTCCAGAACCTATTACGAGCTGGGTGTGACCGCTATGGATGCGGGCAATCTACATAAGGCTCATCTGTGGCTCCACCGGGCGGACACCATTTACAGTGCTGACGGCAATATCTATGATAAGGTGGGGGAGAAACTGATGGACGATTGCTCCGACCGCATTGGACGGCTGGAGGATGAGGACGGACTTTTCTACAACGCCATTCCCGCCGAAATTGAGGCCAGGGCGGAGGAACTGAGCGATCCCCAAGTCCGGGTGTGGGGTCTGCTGTCCATTGCCCGGCTGGTGCGGCTGGGAGAGCGGCTGGCCAGGCTGCCGGGCTGTGAGGTGCTGGGCCAACTGGATTGGGCTGTGGATTTGATGTTTCACTCCCTCCAGACCTTACCCTCTCAAGAAGCCTACCAGCGCCTGATGGATATGTGCAACGCTCTCTATGAACTCAACGGAAAGCCAGTCTATTACAGTGGCGAGATCGAGGTTCCAGGTAGGGTCCCCTTCCAACTGTTCGACCTGAACGGCCCGTTTGGAGTGGAACAGGAACTCAATGGTTATACCGACAACCACCTGCGGTTGCTGGCCGCCCTGAGCCAGGGCGCGGAGGAGCTGCCCACGGCCGAGAGTAGCATAGTGGGCTGCGCCCTGCTGCCCGACTACTACGTCCGCACCAGCGTGGACAGGCTGGAGGATGTCCCTCAGATCAAGGCGGAACTCCAGCGTATTTGGAGCGACTATGATTTTGTCCGCGACCGCCTCACCTGGGAGGAGGCCGGAAAGAGAATCGCAGATTATAAGCGGTTGGATATTCTGGATTGATGGCTCTATAAAAATGCAAATGGATATATCTCTTTTCTCTGGTGATTATACTGTACGCCGCATGGAACAAGCGGATGTTGCGGATATATAAATCAGTAGAGGTAATAGGAGGACGGTGTTATGAGCAAAAAGCGTTATCAGATTTCCCCCATAGAGCTGGTTCGGTGGGCCGAGCCGCCAAACTAACCGATAAATCAGGATAGAAGAGTCTCAATAAAAGGAGCAGAAAATGGAAATATATGAAGTAATGCTTGACAGTAACCAATATGCCCTACTGAAAAGTATGCTTGGAGATAGAAAGGGGGACTTAATAAGAAAAATACCAATCAGCGGAGACGATTTATTTTTTGAGATGATTCATGAAATATATTCACCTGTAATTGATGGATGGAGTACGCTTGAATTTGTGTTGAAAGAGTCTGCCAATGCACTGGATCTGTTAAGATTTATGACAAAGCAGATATTTCCAGAGGACGAAAACTACTTTGTGAGACAGATAGGGAAAAAATGGGCAAATATTCGCTTGGAAAAGGATTGCGCCTTTAGGATATATAAGGTCAAGGAAGATTATTCCATCCTATGACCCTGACGCAGTGGCCGTAAAGTACATTGAAGACAATTCTCATGGTGAACAATACGAGGAAGATGAAATTACGACGGACTTGATCTCTAAGATATTACACGAGGTGCCCAAAGAGATAGAAATCATTTTGTATCTGGACCCTGACGGAGAAGGACACCGTGGTTGCCTGGAAGTAGTATCAGATGGAGATTGGCTGTCTCTTTGCTATGACCATAACGAGACAGAGACCTATTTTTGCTACAATTCGGAGTTTGCTGACACCGTGGTTCAGCTGGACGAAGTTGATTTGAGAGATGAAAATGTATATAGCCCCATCGACTATGACGGTCAAATCCCTATTCCGAAATGTCAGGCCATCACGGATATGGATGCCGGTGTGAAGGCCATTGAGTATTTCATCAGAACTGGAAGGCGTTATCCGGGAATTGACTGGGGATATTGGCCTTAATCATTTCAGCTTGTATGGAAGCTATACAGCAAAAGATCGACTTTTAAAATGTCACGAAATTGTGACATTTCAAGGGCAAAAAAACCAGCGCCCTGTGACATTTCTGTGAGAATTGGCTGTTATGATGGCGGCATCACAGAAAGGATGGTGCTTACCATGAGCATTTTGCAAACAACTGACCTCAAAAAATACTACGGCACAGAGCCGAACATCACAAAGGCGCTGGACGGCGTGACGCTCTCCGTCGAGCAAGGGGAATTTGTCGCTATCGTCGGAACCTCCGGCAGCGGCAAGTCTACTTTGCTGAACATGATGGGCGGTCTGGATGTGCCGACCTCCGGCAGCGTTCAGATCAAGGGCAAAGAGCTGGCCAAGCTGAACGACGAGCAGCTCACCATTTTCCGCAGGCGCAACATCGGCTTTATCTTCCAGAATTACAACCTTGTCCCTGTTCTGAACGTCTATGAAAACATTGTCCTGCCCGTGGAACTGGACGGCGATACCGTAGACAAAAAATTCATGAACGAAGTAGTGCGCCTCCTGGCCCTGGAGGACAAGCTGAACAATATGCCCAACAACCTGTCCGGCGGACAGCAGCAGCGTGTCGCCATTGCCCGCGCCCTTGTTTCCAAGCCCGCCATCGTCTTGGCAGATGAACCGACCGGCAATCTGGACAGCCGGACAAGCGGCGATGTGCTGGGCCTGTTGAAAGCAACCAGCATCAAATTTCATCAAACGCTGGTGATGATAACCCATAACAACGAGATCGCCCAGCTGGCCGACCGCATTATCCGCATTGAGGATGGCCGGATTTTTGAGTAAGGGGGCGCTGACGATGAATGACATTTTATTTGGCAATAACAACGGCGCTGTCATAAAAAAGCTGTCAGGCCGCTATTTCAAAGCAAGCAAGAGCAGGAATATCATTGCGATCATCGCAATCGTTCTGACAACCATACTTTTTACCACGATCTTCACCCTGGGTTCTGGCCTGATGGACACCGTTCACGATCAGAACATCCGTAAGGCTGGTGGCGATGGACAGGCGGTCTTAAACTATATCAGCGATGAAGTTTACGGCGATGTGGCGGGAAATCCCTTGATTGACCGCATCGCCTATACAAAGGCGGTTTCCTACCGGCTGAAAAATCCGGGGCTGGAACGCTGGCGCTCTGACCTGTGGTATATGGACGATACCGCATTAGAATTTGCCCGTTACACCCCCACAACAGGCCACCGGCCCGAAGCAGAAAACGAGATCATCGCGGACACAAAAACGCTGGATGCCCTGGGTGTACCGGCGCAGATCGGGGAAACCGTTTCACTGACCTATGACATTAAGGGGACAGAGTACACCACTGATTTCACCCTCTGCGGCTTTTGGGAAACTGACAGCTTGAGCAACATCGGGCGGCTGGTCGTGTCGAAAGCCTTTGTGGATGCTCATTCGGACATTTTGACCTATACCTATCCCGTGGACAATGATTATTCCGGCGTTGTCTCCGCCTATGTGATGTTCAGAGGGAACGGCGACATAGAAGCCCAGCTCCACCAGCTTCTTTCCGAAACCGGCTATACCTGCGACACGATGGGCGGCAGCAAGGAGAACGGCAATTATGTGATTGCCCGTGTCAGTCCGGCCTATCAGAGCGGCACATTAACGGACAATCCTGCCATGCTGATTTCCGGCCTTGTTGGCGTCGCGTTGATTGTCGTAACAGGGTATTTGATTATCTACAACATTTTTCAGATTTCCGTTATTCAGGATATTCAGTCCTACGGACAGCTAAAAACGCTGGGTACAACAAAGCGGCAGATTAAGCGTCTAATCAACCGGCAGGCGCTCCGCCTGTCCCTGATTGGTATTCCCATCGGCCTGCTGGTGGGCTTCTTCATTGGCCGGGCCTTGGTGCCTTTCCTGATGAACGGAACGAGTTATACTGCGGACGCCGGTGTTAAAGTAACGGTAAATCCTCTGATTTTCATTGGTTCTGCTGCTTTCGCCCTTTTTACCGTCTTTGTCAGCGTCCGCAAGCCCGCGAAGATCGCCGGAACGGTTTCGGCAATTGAGGCCATCCGCTACACGGAAAATGATACGACAGCATTTGGAAAGCGCAGAGCCAAAGACAAAAAATCGACCCACGGCGCGAAGCTCCACTTTATGGCGCTAGCAAACCTGGGCCGCAACCGCAAGCGTACTGTGCTGGTGATTGTGTCCATGACATTGAGTTTGGTGCTGTTCAACACGGTATTCACCCTGTCCAGCGGCTTTGATATTGACAAGTATATTGCAAAATTTATGGATACGGACTTTGTGATTTCCAACGCAGAGTTTTTCCAGTACCAGGTTGAAAAAAGCGAACATGATCTGTCCGATACCTTCATTGAGGCCGTCAGACAAAACAGCAGTTTTGAGGACGGCGGCAGGCTCTATTCCTCCTGGATGCTGGAAGAACCGTTTTCAACAGAACACAATGCTTTTTTCAGCTATAACAAAGACCTGAACGGAAATCCTTTTGTAAGACTGTATGGCGCGGACGATTTTCTGTTGAATGGAATGGAAGTCATAGAGGGAACCATCGACCTGGAAAAGCTGAAATCAGGAAAGTATATCCTGTTGAGCGTAGAGTGTAACGACGATGGAACTGTCATAGAGAACCCCAATATCAGCGTGGGTGATACAGTACAGATCAACCACCTGAAAGCGGAGGAACTTTCCACCACCATTACAGACAGCTATGACTTTATCATCATGGCAAAAGTCCGGGCCAACGAGAACACGGCCACCACCCGCAACACAGGTGAGTCTCGGTTCTATCTCCCGACAGAAATCTTCCTGCCGCTGTGCGAGAACCCCCATCTGGTCAGCTTTCCCTTTGATGTGAAAGAGGGAACGGAAGCGGAAATGGCAGAGTTTTTGAACAGCTATATCGACAGTGTGGAGCCGAGTATGGATTTTGAATCCAAGGCGACCTATACCAGCTCCTTTGATGACCTCACTTCCCTGATCATTACCATCGGAGGGGCATTGAGTATCATCATCGGAATTATCGGCATCGCAAACTTTGTGAACTCTGTCCTGACAAGCGTTATCACCCGCAAAAAGGAATTTGCCATGCTGCAAAGCATCGGTATGACCGGCAAGCAACTAAAGCGTATGCTTTCTTTTGAGGGGCTGTATTACGCAGTGGGAACAATCCTCACATCGGCTGTTCTCGGCGTTCTGTTTTCTGTAATAGTCGTGCGGGGAATTTCCGGTGGGATTTGGTTTTTCACCTATCGCTTTGTTATGTGGCCCATGCTGGTAATCTATCCATTCCTTATCCTCCTGACCATAGCGATACCAGCACTCTTGTACCGGCAAATCGCCAAGGCCAGCATCATCGAACGGCTGCGGCAATGAGAAGGAAATGCTGGGTTCTTTCAAAAATGAACCAATTTACAAACAAGGAGTGAATGTAAGATGAAGAAGATATTAGAATGGACGGTGCTATTGGTTGCGCTTTTTGCACTTGCAGGCTGCGCTGAGAAGGAGGCGGCGGAACCCAAGTGGGAGGAATCCCTTTACCGCACAGTGGTCTATAACAGCGGAGAAGATGAAAGCGATGCAAAGTATTTGGAAATTGCACAGCGCAGCCAAAAATTACTGGCTTTGCTGGAGGAAAAAGCAGGAGCGTTCGTCATGGACGCATACAACTATCAGACTGTTGATGATGAGGGTACTCCCCTATACGCTATGAATAACCCGGAGGTTCCAATCGAGATTGCTCCTGCCGGGATGTCTGTGCAAGTGAGCCGGGAATATTTCAAATGGAATCCAATTGAAACAGCGGACGGTTCGGAGCTGGAACAACAGATCGTGCTGGATGACTTGACGCTGAATCGCTCTGCTCCGCTGTCCTCCAATTCCTCAATGCCCTGTTCAATCTCCAGAATCTGGTCCTGGAGCAACTGCTCCCGCCGCTCATAGGAAACGGGGAGCCGTTCAAACTGCGAGTGTCCCATGATGATCGCGTCATAATTCCCGGTAGCGATTCGGGAACAGAACTTTTTGCGGTTCCTGCCCTCAAAGTCCTTTTTGGAGGCAACAAGGATATTGGCAGTGGGGTACAGCCGCAGGAACTCGCTGGCCCACTGTTCGATCAGGTGGTTGGGGACGGCGAACAGAGATTTTTGGCACAGCCCCAGGCGTTTGCTCTCCATCGCGGCGGCGGTCATTTCAAAGGTCTTGCCCGCGCCGACCTCATGGGCCAGCAGCGTATTTCCGCCGTACAGCACATGGGCGATGGCGTTGAGCTGATGCTCCCGCAGGGTGATTTCCGGGTTGATGCCGCCGAACACGATATGCCGCCCATCATACTCACGGGGCCGGATGGAGTTGAACAGTTCATTGTACTGCTTCTCCAAGGTCTGACGCCGCTGGGGGTCTTTCCATATCCAGTCCCGAAAAGCGTCCTTGATGGCCTGCTGCTTCTGTGCAGCCAAGGTGGTGGCATTGTGGTTCAGAACGCGGCGTTCCTTGCCGTCCGGGTCCTTGATGGTGTCATAGATTCGTACATCGCGGAGGTTTAAGGTGTCCTCCAGAATATGATAGGCGTTGAGCCGGTCCGTGCCATAGGTGGTGTTGGCGGCAACATCATAGCCGGTCACAGTATTTTTGCCGGTGATGTTCCATTCCCCGGTATATTCCGAGAAATTCACATGGATTTTTTTCTGTTGTACCGGCGGCGTTTTGAACAGCTCATACATGAACTGCTGAACATACCGCTTATCCAGCCAGGTAGCCCCCAGACGAAGGTCGATCTCCGAGGCGGTCAGGTCTTTGGGCTGGGCGGTCTCCAGCGCCTCCAGGTTGGGACGCAGCCGGTACTTCTCCCCGTCAGGCAGAGCATCATACATCGCTTTGGCGATGCGCAGCTTCTGCCGCACGTTCCCGGAAAGGTATTCATCGGCGGCAACGAGGGGGAAACTGTTCAGATCAACGGAGGACCAGTCTTTCCGGCTGGGGTCTCCCTCACATTGAATAGCCCGGAAGATCACGCCGGACAGCTCCGATTCCAATTCTTCCTCTGTTTTCCCGGTGAGTTGGGCCATATAGGGCATATCCACCCGCGCCTTCTCCCCGATAGAGACAGCCAAGGCTTCGCTGGCGGTGTCCACATGAGTGACCGCCCTGTGGGGCTTGATGGTCCGCTTGGTGAACATATCCGCTTTGCGCTCCAGCCGCCCGTCATTGTCCAGCATCTCCAATGAGCAGAGCAGAAAATAGGAGCTGTCCGCAGAAAAGGCCAGCGCGTTTTCCCGGCTGTTGAGCAGGCCGTATTTTTTGGAGAAAGCGTCATACAGACTGTTGAGGGCCTGCCGCTCCTTTTGGACGGAGATTTCATCGGCGTCCTCCATCTGAAGGTTTATCAGCCGATGCACACAGTCCCGCAGCTCCACCATGCCCTTGACGCGGGCCTTGGCTGTGGCGCTCAAATCAGGCTTTGCCATCATGGAGGTTTCTCGGTAATACACCTCTCCGTCAATGATGCCGAAGGAATATCGTTCAATGCCTGGGTCCGCTGGAATCAAGGAATCCGTCTCGATTTCCTCATCCAGTTCGGACAGCTCCACCCGCTTGATTTCGCCGTGGATGTGGGACAGGGCGGTGCGGAGCTGCTGGGCAAAGTCCTGGCCCTTCCGGGGCTTACACGCCAACTGCGGTCCATAGGGGCCGGAGGTGATCTCCAAGTCGCCCAGCACCATTTCGGGGTGGGTCTGGAAATAGCGGTTCATACTTACGAAGCCGGGGCGTTCCTCGCCGTCCTGCCCGATATAGGTATGGCGCTCAATAATCTCCGCCTCCACCCACTCCGGCAAAGGCTCATTCTCCCGTAAGGGAATTTCCCGCTTCTGGAGGAACATGATGGACATAGAGGTTTCTGTCCCGGCGTTGGCCTGGAACACACCGTCCGGCAGGCGGACCGCGCCCAGCAGATCGCAGCGCCGCGCCATGTACCGCCGCGCCCGATCATCCTTTTTGTCCATTGTGCCGCCGCTGATGCCGTTGGAGGTGATGAACGCGATCACGCCGCCCGCCCGGACCTTATCAATCGTTTTGGCAAAGAAATAGTCATGGATCAGAAGCCTCTCCCGGTCATACCGCTGGTCCACCACGGGATAATTGCCAAAGGGTACGTTACCAATAGCGAGGTCGAAAAAGCTGTCCGGGAAGTCTGTTTTTTCGTAGCCGCGTACTGTGATCCGGGCTTTGGGGTAGAGCTGCTGGGCGATACGCCCGGTGATGCTGTCCAGTTCCACGCCGTACAGCTTGGACGCGGCCATGCTTTCAGGCAGCAGGCCGAAGAAATTTCCCACGCCGCAGGACGGCTCCAGAATATTTCCCTTTTCAAAGCCCATGCTCCCGATGGCCTCATAGATGGCCTTGATGACCAGGGGGCTGGTGTAATGGGCATTGAGGGTGGATGCCCGCGCCGATTTGTACTCGCTGTCCGTCAGCAGGCTTTTCAACTCCTGATATTCGGCGGACCACTCGGCCTTGTCCGGGTCAAAGGCGTCCGGGATGCCGCCCCAGCCTACATAGCGGGACAGGATTTCCTGCTCTGCTTCGGTGGCGGACCGGCCCTCGTCCTCGATCTGCTTCAAGGTGCGGATGGCCTCCACATTCATGCGGTATTTGACCCTTGGCCCGCCTACGCCCAGGTTGTCATCGGTGATGCGGAGATTTTCAGTGGCAGCGTCCTGTTCAGCGGCGGGGGCCTGCTCCGGCTGCGCGTGTTCCGGCTCGTCAAAATGTAGGGTCTGAACAACAACATCATAGGGCAGGCCGTTCTTATCGCCGGGATAGAGGGTCGCGGTCCCTGGTGTTGCTGTGGTGCCGCCAGCCGGGGGCGGGGCCTCCGGCTGTTCCTCCTGGGGCGGTGTCGGCGGTGGCTGAACCTCAGCGGCGGGGGCCTCCGGGGTAAACAGGGCGGCGTTGCGCTCGTCATGGCGCACAGCGTCCTCGAAAAAGTCTTTGGTAACAGTCTGATGGCTCCAGGCATAAGGGCCGGTATGAATGATAACATCCAAATCACCGATACCCTCAATGGTTCCGCTGACATCGTGATCGCCGTAGGCAAAAGCCACCTTGTCACCCACCTGATAGCGGAGCTGGCCTGTCAGCTCCACACTCTCCCGCTGGACCGGCTCATGGGAAAAACCATCCAGCTCTTGCAGCCAGAGGGCACGGAGGATAGGCGCGACAGCCTCCCAGGACAGGGACAGCTTTGTGCCGAATTTGTCCTGGATTTCCACCGCCATACTGACGGTAGAGGTAAAATAGTCCGCTATATCCCCGGTCTCCAGCGTGACCGTCTCGGCGCGGCTGGCGAAAGCAAGGGACAGCCGATGGGCGATTCCCCGGTTGTTCTCGCCGGAGCGCAGCCATTGGGAAATGTACCCCTTGTCCCGGTCTGTCAGCAGATGCCTTGTCAGCACTTCCCGGAAATCATCGTTGACACGGCTCATATCGGCAGGCAGATAGCTGGTAATTCGGCCATTCCGCGTGTCCAGATGCAGCAGCCGTTCAAAATTCTGCTTGTTTTCAGTTCGCAGGAGTGGTATCGGCAGGGACGGGTCCCGGAGCTGCACGTCAAATATGCCAATTTCCTCAATTTCAAAGGCTGTATTTTGTAGATAGACTATATCGCCGGGTTTGTAAGGCGGGGCCAGAGGGTCGTGGGGCGGCTGACCTGTTGCGCCAACAACCTCCTGGATGGTTTGCCAGTCCTCGTCAGAAACGGTGATGTCAACCTCATGGGCAGCGTCTCCGCTCCCGATGGTGATGGTGTTCCCCTCGCGGGTAACGGGCCGGTCAGAGAGGTCCGGGGGCAGCGCCGCCGCCTTTCCCGCTCTGTGGCCTGCTGCAAAATGGGAACAATATCGCGATATTTTTCATTTTGACGGAGGTAGTCCAGCAGTCCGCCGTAGCCAGCGCCTACATCCTGACGGCCCCAAACCCTTACGCCATCCGGCAAAACAATGACGAACGAAACCTTGTCATAGCCGAAAAATTCATCAAACTCCGGGTCTTTGGATTCAATCCATCTCTGTTCCGTCCCATACTTCTTTATGGCGGCTTCTCTGCCCGCTACACGCCTGTCATCCGCCTGCTTCATCAGCCGGTCAAATTCAGCGACAGAATAGATTTTGTTTTCTTGAAAGAAAGCGTGAGTTTCGCTGTACTCACAGCGCACAAACGACGGTGCTGCGGGTATGCCCCTGTCCAGCAATTCACGAATGACTACGGATGCGGCCTCATCTTCCTCATAGTAGCACCATCCATATTCAGTGCCGCCAGCGGCTAAGGTTTCAGGCGAAAGCAGTTCTTTCGCCTCTGTTTCCCGTATCATAATCCCGCCATGACTGGCGGTGCTGATCTCATACACGCCGTCCGCAAACTGATCGCTCATCTGCACTTTGCCCCAAGGGGAATGACTGCCTATTTCTGTGCCCCAGGGCGGCATTTCATCCTCATATCCAGTTATGTCTGGAGCGTCATTTTGCTCCTGCTGGAGCTGGGAGAGGACGGGGTATGTCTCATCTATGATCTCCCGATGCAGCCGGTTATGGAAGTCTGCCATATCAAAATACAACCGCATGAAATCCGGGGCCAGATTATAGTCCGGCCCCATAATAGCGGATGCCGCCCGTTTGACCGCTTCGTTTCCTTCTAACAGGGCGGTATCTTTATCGCTGTTCTTGCAGGCGTTTTGATAGGCCACATCTGCCAGCACCAAATCCCGGATGATAGGTTTATAGCGGTCATAGGTCTCCCGGATGGTAGGCGCGGTGCCGGAATCCTGCCCCGCCAGCCGTTCCGCATCGGCCATGACCTGCTCCACAAACTCGGAGGGGCTGTCCTGTTCCAGATGCTCCCGGATGGCGGCGGCATCTATGTCCTCAAAATTGTCCAGTTCCTTCTCGGTGAAAAATCTGTCCTCCTTCACCAGACAGGCAAGGCAGCGCTGTACTTTTGTCCAGGGCAGATCGGTGGCCGCGCCCTCTACTGTAACAGGAAACGCAGGGAGACTATCGCCGTACTCATTTTTCAGCCACTCCGCCGTGTCCCGGTCACGGGCATGGCCAGTCATGTACTGCTGTACCCGGCGTTTGCTGGCAATATCGCCGTTCCACTCCTGGAGGGCGGCATCTATATCGGCCTGGGTGATTTCCCTCAATGGAATTGTGGCCGGGATAGGCGGTGTAGCCCCTGGCACATGAACGGGGCGTTCCATTTCCGATTGTATCTGCTCTGAGTGCATTTGCTGGTATTGCTCCAATTCCTCCGGCGTAAGGTAACTGCCCTCCTGGATGAGCTGACGAATACGCTTTTCCACAGCGGCCCACTTGACAATAAATTTTTTGTCCTTAGTATAACGCCAAAACTCCATGCCGGTGTTGGGCCGGTAGTCCAGAAACATATGAGACCCATCCGAGAGGACAAAGCCGCCGCCTGATGTGCCATACTCTTTTCGGATTGCTGCAACAATGCTTTTGGTGGGAAGATTCTGATGGTACAGATCAAAAATTTTCAGCTTGCCGCCATATCCCCGCAGCGCCCGGTCCACCTCGGCCTGGGGGAGAAAACAAGCAGAGGGCGCGTCTGCGCTCTCTGCTTCTCCAATGGCCTCCATCTGCTCCCGCTGGGACGGGATTTCCGGGGGCATAAAACTTAGCTGCACCCAAGGCACCCCTTCCGCCGGCCAATCGCCGTTCGCCTGCGGCTCCGGCTCTTGGGGTGTCAGTTGTAAATCAGCTCCGACATGATAACTTCCTCCGCCTGTGCCTTGCAGGTGTTCATCAGCCCCACCCACTTCATCTGATCGTGGGCTTTCAACTGCTCCGTGGCTCCCGCCGCCTTCGCCAACTGCGGCATCATCTGCTCCAGACGGCTGTTCGCCGCGTCCTCGATCTCCAACAGGTGGCTGAACAGTGTCCCGTTCAGCGTCAGGCGGTTGAACAGTCCCGGACGATGCTCCTTCAGATACGTCCGGCGCATCCTCCCGTACCTGCCCAGGTCCCGGTCCGGCTGCTCCGGCAGGGCCAGATTGGGGATCAGGTAATCTCCCACTTGGGTGTAGGTCAGATTGTTCTCCATGTTCAGCGTTCCTTTCTGCGGATTTTTCCCGCTCATATTTTTTGATGGTGACTTCGATCTGCCGCAGCACCGTTTCGCTCCCCAAACTGACCGCCGTACCCAGCTCCGTGATGGTGTCCTGGGTGTTGAAATCGAAAAAACTCAGGAAATCCTCATGTTCAAAGTAGTTTTCCGGCTCCAGGCCGCAGCGGGACATGAGGGTGTAGGCGATGCTGACGGCGGCGGCATTTCGGAACTGCGCTCCGATGTTGAACTCATCATACTCCTCCAAAAAGCTGCCGTCAACGATGCGGAGGATGTCCTGCTGGTGATCGTCCCAATATTCCGCCGCAAGCTGGGCGGCGATCTTCTCAAACTGTTCCACGAGGTCGCTGCCGGACACGTCAAACCGCTGCCCCAGCGCCGCCGATACCGTGTCCTGATATTCCTCCCGGTACTTCCACAGCGCTGTTGTCGATGATGGCAATACCCGTGGCTCCCCGCCGCACATACCGGCGCATCCGCTGGTTCCAGAAATCATATTCCGCACAGGCTGTGGCGTTGGGCCGCTGGGCGTGAATCAGGAGCTGTTCGGGGTACGGATATTTATAGAGACGGCCCGCCGTGGAGAGAAAGGCCGTCCATTCCTGATAGTTGCCGGTGATCTGGCGGGCGGCATGGTCGGCCATTTGTGCATAGGCTTGGAGCTTACTTGCCATAGGCAGGGTCCTCCGTCTCAAAGTCCGGGAACAGGTCCAGAGCGGTAAACTCCGCATCGGTCATGCGTCCCAGCTTGGAAAGGGCGCTGTCCGTCAGCGTCCGCAGCTCGTCCTCGTCCGGCTCCAGATAGCCCCGCATCTCGGTGAGGGCGACGATCACGCCCGCACGGGTGCCGGAACTATTGTAAATACATACCAGATTCTGTTCCTCAAATGTAAAATCGTTCATTTCCTTACCGCTCCTTTTCCGCGCTCTTTTTGGGCGCTGTCTTTTTTCGTTCCTGGGCTGGCTGGTTTTTGAGCTGGGCCACAACGGATTTTTTCTTTTCCCGGTGGACAGCACCTGCTAAATCCGTCAGGGAAATAGCCTGCCCCGCCTTGGCCTGGGCCTCTAACTCGGCCACCGAGGGCTTCTGGCTGATGAAGTCCGGCACTTTCGCAAAGCCAAAACTGTCGCAGTAATGGAAGGATACCACGCCGTCCTGCTTGACCGCAACGATGTCACTGACAGACATGGAGGGCCGGTGATAGTCCGCCGGATGGTTGATGTTGAATTTTTCCCACAGCCGTTCCAGGGCGCTCGAACCCTGCCCCGCCGCCAGCTCTCCCGTATAGACCAGATCATAATTGTCCCGGTCAGCGGTCAGCCCCTTGGACATCAGCCAGTCCATGTTCATAAAGTGGAGGTCGCGTTGTTCAGCGCCGTCCTTTATCTGATAAATAGCAAAGCAGTCCCCGCCGTAGTCGAGAAAGGCCCGTTCCCGTTCCTCCTGGTGATTCAGCCGGTCCACAATGCACTGGTGAAATTCCGGGCTTTCCTCCCATTCCTTGCGGGGAACGGCAAACATCATGCCCTCCGGCTGCTCCATGAGATCGTCCCGGTCAAAGACCATAGCGGGATTCTCGCCAGCCTCCACCATGTAGACGGTCAAATCCTGTTCCATCAGCTCCGCCGCCCGTTCCCTGGACAGGGGCAGCAGATCGCCGCCCGAATAGCCGTAGTTCTGTTCCAGCTCGTCAGCGGGAAAGGCTGGGTCCGGCAGGGGGTATTCGTCCAGACGGCTTTCCTGTTTATCCTGCGCCTCGGCAACCGCCGCCTGCTCCGCCGCATCCGGCTGGGTGAAGCTGAACGGCTCCCCGGCGAACAACAGCTGCTCGACCTGCTCAAATTGTGCCAGCACGCCAACACGCAGGGCATCAAACTCGGCATAGTCCTCCATCGTAAAACAGCCCTGGGCCAGCAGCTCCGCCTGGGTAACGGCATAGCTGCTCCCGGAGACAAAATCGAACATCACCGTATTATCGGAGAGGTACAGCAAGGACTTGTCCGCATTGAGGTAATGGCCGCGATTGTCATAGTGGTCGCGCCTGCCCATATATACCTTATCATCTGGCCCTACAAAAGCATCCAGCTCCGCGCCGTCTTTGGTTTTGTAATGACTGATTCTGGCTGTGCCGGGTTGGAAAAAATCATCCGGTTTCAATTCGCCGGATTGCAGCTTTTTCAGCAGACCGGCGCATCTATCAGCCGTGCCAAAAAACAGCACCCGATCCGGCTTTAAGGTCCCTTTCGATGTTCTTTCATATGCCTGGATAAACTGCTGGTCAGCTGCGCCCACAGTCTGGGAGTTGGCCTCCATTTTGTAGACATATTCTTTCAGCGGCACAGATTCCGCCAGCCCATCCAGCCGTTCCAACATAACCTTTGCCTCCGCCGCGCCGGTGTCCTGTTGGACGAACTGCTCCAGAGTGGCCCGGACGATGGAAGGGTTGATATGCAGGGTACGGACCAGATTTGCCTTGGTCTGTTCCCGGTTGTCAGGGGGAAAATTCTTTTTGATAAGCCCCGCCTGATACAGATGGTCCAGCATATCCAGCATATCGCTGATGAACCGCTCCGGGGTGTCAGGCGGCAGCTCCGCCGCTGGCGCGTCCTGCGTCTGGACCAGCCCATCCAGCCTTGCCAGCATCGCCTTGGCTTTTGTTAGGTCGGTATGTATCAAGTCAGTATGTTCGATCAGATAATTCAGCGGGCCGCGCACACCTTCAAAATAACCTTTCCGCATTTCAATTACAAGGTCAGCGATGGACCGCTCCCTGGGGTCCTGGGTAAACGGGTGTTTCAGAACTCCCTCCTGATAAAGCTGATCCATAAAATCGTATAAATCAGCGGCAAACTGTTCCAGGTTGTCGGGCGCGGCAGAGGGCGCGTCCTGCTCCGGCTGCTGGGCGGTCAGGTCAATGCCCTGTTCCTTGCAAATCTCTTGAAAATGGCGGTCAATGCTGGTGATGAGGATATTCGCAGTCTTGGAGATGGTCTCCAGGCTGGCTTTCAGTTCCGGCAGGCTCTTATCCTTGGACCATGTGGCGATGTAGCCCAGACTGTTGGCACTGGTCTCAATGCCATAATACTGGCAGACGGTATAGGAGACGCTTTCCGCCTCCACTTCCTTTGTGTTCTTATCTTTCGGTTTGAGTGGTTCCCGATCTGTAATCCCAGCGGCGGCGGTGAGCTGCTCCCGCTCCCGGTTGTGAAGCATGGCGTGGGTGATCTCATGGACGGCGGCGCACACCGTCTGCACCTGGCTCATGCCCTCCCGGATGGTGATGGTCTGATCTTTCAGGCTCAAAAAACCGTCCAGCCCCTCCCGCAGCGGCTTGAACTGCATCGGCACCGGGGAGGCACGCCGCAGGGCCTCCATGAACGCCTCGTACTGCTGCACATCCCCGGTCAGGCTGGAAACAAGGCTGGGGAGGGGCCTGCCCTCGGTCTGGCTCACATCGAACACCTTGACCGGGCGGAACAGGGGAATCTCAATCTCTCGTTCCTCCATGACAACATTTCCGTCATTGTCCAATACCGGCGCTCTGGTGTCCGGGTCCAGCTTCATTTCCTCAATACGCTTTTTGAAGGGTGTGGGGGCGATGATCGTCAGGCCCTTTTCCCCCTTTTTCACATGACGGCCAAACTGATTTTTCCACTTGTTGAACCCGGCCACATGGGTGGCGCTGGGCATCTGCATATGGATGAGGATGGTATTGTTATAGGAATAGTTGTGAAACCGGGATATGGTGCGGAGATAGTCCGCAAATTTGTCGCTCTGGAACAGGTCTTGTATGTTTGCCTCAATCCCGGCCACAATTTCCTTGATCCGTTCCCGGTTGCTGGGCTTTTTGTCTGCCACGGCAAAAATCTCCTTTCTTCAAAATGGCCCCGTACAGGAAACCGAATCGTCCTATGCGGGGCAAAATTCCGCAAGTAGAGGTCCATTTTGGCCCTTCGAGGGTAAAGTTACATCCCTGGGCGGTTTGGCGTTTTGAAAGCCTTGTGCCGCAAGGCTTTCAAGCCCTCTATTTGCGGAAGTGCGAGGCCGCTTTGGCTTTCCGCTCCCGGTCCCGTCTGCGGCGTTCCCTGGCGGCGCAGGCAGGGCAGTATTTCACCGAATTGGAGCGGGAAAAAATCGGTGCGGCGCAGATACAGCAGCACTTGACAGGCCGTGCCGCCATGATCTCCCCGTGCAACTCCTGGTCTGCTGGCAGGACGGCGGCGCGGAAGTATTTGCAGATTAAGGTGTTGGAAATCATCTGCGGACAGGGGCAGGGGTCCCCATCGTCCAGCAGGAGGCAGTTGCCGCTCTCGCAGTTGGCGCACAGGCGGCGGATGAGCTTTTTCACCCGCCGGAACTGGCTATCATCCATACGGGGCAGCTTATCCATTGTCGAACACCAGCTTGTAATTTGTCTTGGCCCCATCGTCCTCCAGCACCACCGTGGCGTCATAGGTTTTCCCGGTTTTCTCCGAGAAACAGCCGGTGAGCTTCACCCGGCCCTTCTTCAGCAGGGCGGCAGCGGTGGCCTTGGTGAGCGTCTTTTTCTTGGCGGTGAAAAACTTGCTGTCTTTCCACAGGACAAAGCGGCACTCCCGATTTTCACAGAAAAAGCCCTTTTTGCTTTCGGCCACAGCGCCGCCGCAGCGGGGGCAGGGGCCGACGGCCTCCTTATCCGAGGGGAACAGCACCGCCGCGCCGGGAACAGGCTGGTACGTTTTCACCAGCTCATCCACCATAGCGGCGATCCCGGTCATGAAGTCCTCCGGGGACAGCTCCCCGCGCTCTACTTCGCCCAGCCGCTGTTCCCAATCTGCGGTAAGCAGGGGGGATTGCAGGACCTCCGGCAGAACAGTGACAAGGGAGCTGCCCGCCTGGGTGGGCAGGAGGCTGGTGATCTTCTTGGCTTTCTTCCGTTCCACAAGCCCGGTGGCCACCAGCTTTTCCAGAATGGCGGCGCGGGTGGCGGGGGTGCCGATGCCATTCCGCTCCGCGTCCTCCGGCATTTCCCCAACACCAGCGGTCTCCATACTCTGGAGGATGGTGTCCTCCGTAAAATGCTTGGGCGGGGTCGTTTTGCCCTCCTTCACCTGGACCGCATCCACCGTCAGCGACTGGCCCTCTGCCAGACCGTCCGGCAGAGCGGCGTCCTTGGGGAGTGCGGCACAGGCCCGCCAGCCCATATCCAGCACCGCTTTCCCCTTGGCAGTAAAACGATGCCCGCCGCACTCCGCCGTCAGGCTGGTCTCGGCGTACCGATGGGGCGGGCAGACCGCCCGGATCAGCGCCAGCGACACCAGCCGCAGGATTTCATGCTCTCCCAGGGGGAGGGCGGAAAGGTCGGCGGTGGCGGCGCTGGGCGTGGGAACAACGGCATGATGGTCGGAAACTTTTCCGCTGCTGCATACCTGGGCCGCTGATACGGTCCCTGCTGCCTGTACGCCGCAGATTGTGACGGCGGCGGACACCAGACCAGGGACAGAACTTTCCATATCATCCGTCAGAAAGCGGCTGTCCGTCCGGGGATAAGTACACAGTTTCTTTTCATAGAGGGCCTGCAAATAGTCCAGCGTCTGTTGGGCGGTGTAGCCCAGGATGCGGTTGGCGTCCCGCTGGAGGGTAGTCAGGTCATAAAGGGCCGGGGACTTTTCGGACTTCTCCCGGCGTTCCACTGTCTGGAGAATGGCGGCGCTGTCCTCGCAGGCGGCGGCGATGGCGGCGGCGTCCTCCTTGCCGCTGATCCGCTCACTGGTGAGGGTCATGCCGCCGCAGGACAACTCCACCGTGTAGAACGGAACCGGCTCAAAGGCGGCAATCTCCGCCTCCCGCTGGGCGATGAGGGCCAGAGTGGGGGACATAACGCGCCCGATGTTCAGTGTCCGGCCATACAGCACCGAGAACAGCCGGGTGGCGTTGATACCCACCAGCCAATCGGCCTTTTGGCGGCACAGGGCGGCTTGGTGCAGGCCGTCATAGTCGCTGCCAGGGTGGAGATTATCAAAGCCCTCCCGGATGGCGCTGTCCTCCATGCTGGAAATCCACAGCCGTTTCATGGGCTTGGTACAGCCCGCCAGATGGTAGGCGGTGCGGAAGATTAGCTCCCCCTCGCGGCCTGCGTCACAGGCGTTCACCACCTCGGACACATCTTCCCGGCGAAGCAGGGTCCGCAGAATGTCGAACTGCTCCCGTTTGTCCTTTCCGATGGTGAACCGCCAGCTTTCCGGCAGGATGGGCAAGTCCTCCCGCCGCCACTTGTCATAGTCGGGGTTGTAGACAGCAGGCTCGGCCAGTCCCGCCAGATGGCCGATGCACCAGCTTACCAGCCAGCCGCCGCCCTCCATATGGCCCTCCTTCCGGGCCGTGGCCCCCAGCACCTTGGCAATACTCATAGTAACCGAGGGCTTCTCCGCGATTACAAGGCGATACATAAAATCACACTCCTTTGTTGGCAAACAAAAAGCAGCCTGCTTACACAGACTGCTCTTTGCTCGTTCCTGTTAAATTCAAATCAGTTTTTCATAGTCCTGCCTGCCATAGAAGAACCGCAGGATATGAACGGTTTTTTCGGCTTCATCCACTTTATAGACCATGATGAAGTTTTTAATAACTGCTTTATGATATTCCAGCGCACGAAGCCGGGGGTCGCGGCACAGCTCATACATCAGCGGCATCTTCTCCAAGTCGGAGTAACACGCCTCAACTGCATCGGCAAAGGACGCCGCAGCAGAGGGATTTGCCAGGGAGAGTACGATATATCCAAGGATATTGTCTAAATCCTGCTCGGCTAACCTGGTTTTTATGATCTTATATGCCATACTTTTCCCTCAGCCCTTTGAGCGAGGTATGGGCCTCTACCGTTTTTCCCTCTCGAATTTCTTCCTCTGCCTCCGCCAGCTTTGAGTAAACATCCAGCACAGCTAATTTTTCCTCATAGGCTTTCATGCTCATAATCACCATTTCGCCATATCCATTTTTGGTGATATAGACCGGCTCGGTAGATTCGCTGCACATCTGTGAAATAGCGGCGGTGTCCTTCAAATCACGGATTGGGATAATTCGCGGCATAAGCTCAACTCCTTTCGTGTCTTGATTATACCACAATTATCCCACAGCCGCAACAAATTATTTATCGGGACCGGGCGCGGTCCGGGGCTGGAATGGGCGGTATGACCTCCACACCTCGGTAGCAGGGCAGGACGCAACTCTCGCCGCAGCGTTTACAGCCGTGGCAGGGGTGGTCCTTGGGCGGCGCTGGCTTGGCCCGCTGTGCCTGCCGGGGCGGAGGGGCCTGCATCATCAGGCGTTCCAGAGGATTGGAAGTAAAGTATCTCATTCGTCCCTCTCATCCTCTGCGCCGCCGTCCTCATACTCGTTCTCATCGCCGTAATCATAGTCCTCCAGATCGGCGTTGCCCCTGGTATCAGGCTTTTTCTTCTTGAACTTCAAGAAATAGGCCGCGCCGCCGCCAGCCAGGGCCACCGCCAGCACCACAATCAGCATCCCATTGACGCCGCCCTTTTTCTCCGGCTCCGGGTCAGGCTCGGTGTCAGTCCCTGCCGGTTCCTCCTGCTTTTCCGGCTCCGGCTCTTTACCCGCACACTCGGTCATGTTGACGGAACAGACCGGGCAGGCGGTATTGACCGCCCCGGCGTGGCATTTGTCGGTGCAGATGCAGGCGGCGGGTTCCCCCTGCTCCACCAGCGCGGACAGGTCTGCCTCGTCCACTTTGTTCAGAAAATAGGTCGTATATTGTTCTTCTTCCTCGTTCACCGGGGCGTCATAGTCGATCAGAATGTAAAAAATATTCCCATCCCGGCCCTCCACGGTGATAAACTGCTTATGAGTGTCCTTGCTGTAAAGCAGATCGCGGGTGAAAAACTCGCTGCCCACGGACAGCGGTTCCCCCTGCTGGGGCTGTTGGCCGGTGGCAGGCTGGCCTGTCTGCTGATTCGTCGGCGGGGTGTCCTGGGGAGGCGTGGAATCCTGGCTCCAGTATTCCAGCACTTTGTCGCTGCCGTCCTCCGGCCCGCCGCCAGCAAAGGCGGTGACAGGGAGGACGGAGAGGCACAGCATCAGCGCCAGCACCATAGACAGGATGCGCCGCTTAGACGTTCTCATGGCTGCTGTCCCCCTCTCCCACCGACACACCGGGCTGGGCGGCGTGAATGAGCGCGGCAAGCTGGTCAGGGTCCAGGCCCATGCTCCGCACAAGGCCGATGATGTCCAGGTTTTCCAGCTCGGTGCGCTGCTTTGCCAATTCCTCCTGCCGCGCTTGCAGCTCGGTAATCTTGGCGGCGTTTTTCTCATATTCCGTATTGATTTTCTTGATCTTCGGGTTCATAAAAATCCCTCCTTTTATGGTTCTGGAAGTCTGCCGTAACAGTAAAAATGAGCTTGCCAGTAGGATGTATTGAGGGTGGCGTAGGAAATGGGCGATCCGCAGTGAATCATCATTCCATTCCCTACATAGATGCCACAGTGGGTCACGCCGTCCGGGTTGGGCGCGTCATAGGTGTACTTGAAAAACACCAGATCGCCAGGGCGGGCGTTGGCAGGGGAAACCGGGGTGCAGATGTTGCAAAGGCCCTGCGCCCCCAGCCGTCCATATTTCCAGCTGGAGTGATTGATGACCCAGGACACAAAGCCGGAGCAGTCGAATGAGGTGGACGGGCTGCTGCCGCCCCAAACATAGGGATAGCCAAGATATTTCTCGGCTTCGGCCAGCATTGCCGCAAAAACCTCATCCTCCAAAGCCTCCGGGGGTACATCATAGTCCAGATAGTCCTGCCGCTGGGATACGTTGGGGTATTCGCTGGCGGGGAACAGGTCGGGCCGGTTGCCCAGGGTGGCAATATACACGGCGTAAATGTTCATCCCTTCCTCGTCCAGCAAATAGACGGGCAGATGGGACAGGTCAAAGTTGTCCAGCGTCACCGTACAGATGGAGTATTCATATGGTTCATCATCATCGTCATAGCGGGTCTCCACCGTCACCGTTTCCGTGAGGGTGTACTGACGCTCAAAGAGCATTTCCAGGGTCCCCTGCACCTGTTCCAGCGTCCAGCCGCCTTGATGGTAAGCGTTGAGCAGCGCCATCAGCACATAGGGGTCATGGCCGATTTCGTCCAGGTCATAGCTGTACTCATCATAGTCGTGGGTACTCTCATAGCTGTCCAGGTAGCTTTGCAGCTCGTTTTCCATCCCGGCATAAGCCGCCTCCGCCCCCAGCATGGCCTCGTCGCTGGAGGGGTGGGTGGAACCGCCCAGCACAGACATGACGCCCTCCGCCAGCATGGAGCAGGAGGACATCCCATTGAGAAATATGGACACGATCAAAAACAGGGCGATCACAATGAGAAAGCCCTTTTTGTGCCGCCAGAGAAAGCCAGCGGTTTTTCTCGTTTCCTCCGTAGCCTTTTTTGCGGCCTTTGCCGTATTTTCCGCAGTTTTGACCGCAGAACCGGCAGACTGTTCCGCACGTTTGGCGGCGGCGTACTGTTTTTTGATGGCCCGCTTTTGCTGCCAGCGGGAGACCGGGTTACTGGCAAGCTGGGGATTCTGCCGGATATGCTTCTGATACAGTGCGTTTACATTGGCTTTTTCCAATTTTTGCTCCGCTTTTGCCGCCTCCCGGTAGGGGCGCAGCTTTTGAGAGCGGTAGGAGTACGCCGCCAGACGCACACCGCCCTCGGCGGATTCCTCCAGCCGGTGGGCGCTCTCTACGCCCACATTGTCCTGTTCGGCCTCGCTGATCTTCCGATGGACCGTACCCACCGCCGTATGGACCGGCGCGGATGTGACCGCATGGGACAGCTTGGAGACGGGCGCGGGCTTGTCCACTTCCTCAAACCGCAGGCGGGTCTTGGCTTTGCCGGTGGCGGGGTCCACGGTGCGCTGCTTAACCGGCTTTTTCTGCTTTGGAATTTTCTTCCGCGCCGCATCCGCCTGATTCGCCGCTTTGTCCGCACGGCGAATATGTTCCTTCAGCCGGGGGTCTCCACGCTCGGCATCGGTGAACTGGAGACGAGGCTGCTTATCTCTGCTCATCGTGCGGCCTCATGCGGTTTTCTGGACGGGTCAGGCAGAGCAAGGGGACGCGCCTGCGTTTCCGTTTTCTTTTCCTCCAGCCGCTGCCGGACAGAGGGCCGCTCACGCTTGCCACGGGTCCGCTCCGCCGCCCGTTCCAGCCGGTCCACAGCGCCAAGCGCCCCATAGATTGTCCTGTTCATACCGGCATATATGGCATTTGCCGCCCGCATGGGGGCCAGCACAGCGGCCTGGAAACGCCCCTCCCGCGCTGTGTCCGTCTGCTGGGTTTCCTTTCCAACAGCGGCACGGCCAGCGTTTTTCAAATGGTTCCCCGCGCTCCGCAGCTCCTGGCCCATAGCCTCCACCCGCTGGATGGACGCGCTGGTTTTCTCCATAGAGCCACAAATCTTATCCTGCACAGATTCCAGCAGTTTTTTGATGCCCAACGCATACACCGCCGTGTCCAGCGCGGCGGTCCCCATCTGCTTAAAATTGCTTACAGCGTCCTTTGCGCAGGAGATGATCTTTTCCCGTATCGTTTGGAGCTGCTCCCGCATTTCTTCAACCCGATCCTCCAACGCCTGCGCCATATCCGTGAGCGCGTCCTTCATAGACCGGCGCTGTTCCGGCATTTCGGAAAGCTGCTGTTTCACATCCCGCAATTCGGACAGGACGGCGGCGTACTGCTGCTCCATGCTGTCCACACAGGCGATCAGGCGGGCGAACTCCTTTGCCTGATCCTGCCGGTTGTTTTCCTCCATCAAGCGGAGCATTTCTCTGATTGCTTCATGGTCTTTCAAAAAATCCATATGCAATTACCTCCTACGCCTTATCCAGAAATTTCCTGCGGCTTCGTTGTCATAATGCGATACAGTTCGGTGTCTTTGGGGAATCGGTCCACGAAGGGCAAAATCACGTTGCCGTAGAACAGCAGCCCCTCGCCCTCGCCGGAGTGGGTGACATAGGAAAGCTGGTGGGGGCTGATGTTGAGCTGCTTGGCAAGGATTTTCCGATCTCCCGCCGCCTGATTGAGCATATAAATGAAGTCGGAGTTTTCCAGGATATTGGAGATTTCCGGGCTTGCCAGAAGGTCTTTGCTGTTCTGCGTGATGCCGGTGGGAATCCCGCCCCACTTTCTGAACCGTTTCCAAATCTCCACGCTCCAACTCGCCAGCTCGCCTTTCAGCAGAAGGTGGAACTCATCCACATAGTAGCGGGTGGTCTTGCCCGCCGCCCGGTTGACGGTGACGCGGTTCCATACCTGATCTTGAATGACCAGCATCCCCAACTGCTTCAACTGCTTGCCCATCTCCTTGATGTCATAGCAGACAATACGGTTGTCAATATCCACGTTGGTGCGGTGGTTGAACACGTTCAGACTGCCGGTGACGTAGATTTCCAGCGCCGTGGCGATGAATTGGGCCTCCTTTTCCTCCTGCGCACGGAGAGCATCGTACAAATCCTCCAGGATGGGCATATTCTCCGGCCTGGGGTCGGTGAGGTATTTCTGATACACCAGCCGCACACAGCGGTCAATCACCGTTTTCTCCACCGGCTGGAGGCCGTCTTTACTGCCCACAACAATGTCACAGAAGGACAGCAGGAAATCCACCTTCAAGGACAGCGGGCTTTCATCATCCGAATAGTCCAGGTTGAGGTCCATCGGATTGACATACTGCTTGCTGGTGGGGGAAATCTTTATCACCTGTCCGTCCAGCCGCTGGACGAGGGGGTAATATTCCGCCTCCGGGTCTGCGATGAGGATGTCATCGTCCGTGACGAGGAACACATTCAAAATCTCCCGCTTGGCAGAGAAGGATTTGCCGCTCCCGGGGGTTCCGAGGATTAGCCCGTTAGGGTTTTTAAGTTGCTTGCGGTCTACCATAATAAGGTTATTGCTAAGTGCGTTCAGCCCGTAGTAAAGGGCTTCGCCGCCGCGCTGAAACAGTTCCTGGGTGGTAAAGGGGACAAAAATAGCAGTGCTTGAAGTAGTCAAGCCCCGCTGTATCTCAATCTGATTGCGGCCCAGGGGGAGGGAGGACATCAGGCCCTCCTCCTGCTGGAAGTCCAGCCGGGTAAGCTGGCAGTTGTATTTCTGCGCGATACTGGACGCCTGGAACACGTTGTTGTCAAGCTGCCGCTGGCTGTCCGCCGTGTTTACCACCAGGAACGTCACCAGGAACATCCGCTCATTCCGGCTCTGAAGGTCTTGCAGCAGCTTTTTGGCCTCTGTGCCGTAGGTGGCAAGGTCGCTGGGAATTATATCCATATCATAGCCCGCGCGGACTGCCTTTTTCTGTTCCTCAATCTTGGCCCGGTCCAGGTCGGTGATCTTTCGTTTCACCGTCTTGATGGCGCTGATCTGGTCCACAGACTGGATGTGGAGGCTGACGATTTGGCTGGATTCCATATCCAGAAAATCCGCCAGCATACGGTCATTCAGCTCCGGGGCCAGGATTTGCAGAAAGCTCACTGCGCCGAACATCTGCCCCATGCGGAACATCCGCCCATTTTTGAACTCAAAGGAGCTGGGGGCGATGAAGTCCTTGGTGGACAGCCCGGAGGGGGCCAGCCAATCCCAGGAGAAGCGGAACGGGGTCTGGCCGTCCATGTGGAAGATGCCGTGGAGCAGATGCAGCCGCTCCATACCGTTCATGGGGGAGCAGGCCACGCCCAGGTGCTTGAAATTGTTGATAACATCCATCTCAATGCGTTCCAGCCGGGGCTTGGCGGCTTTGATGCTGTCCGCGTCAATGCCGAAGGTGAGATATTTGGTCTTTGTCAGGCCGTTGTTCCCCTTGGCAAGCTGATTTTGCAGCATTTCCGAGTATTCGTCCCGCACATCGTTGAATTTGTCCGCCCGTAGGGGAATGACGATGCTCCGGGCATAGCCGTCCTGGGCGGCGGACAGGTTCAGAAAGGAGAGCTGAAAGCGGATGGAGCTGTCAAAGTATAGCGATAGGTAAGCCTACAGTATCAACGTTTCCGGCTTTTCCCCCGCTCCACACCGTGCATGAGAGTTTCCCCTCACACGGCGTTCCATCAATCAAACTACATTTTCATTGTCACAAGTTATTACAAGCAGTTTAAGGGGTGTGCCGCATTCTATCCGAAGCCGTTTAGATAGAGATTGGCGTGTTTCCCGCTGCTATGCGGAGTTTGTTTAGCTTGGAAATTTGCCTTTTGCTAAGGTTGAGAATGGCAAGATGCTTTGCTATGGTCTCATCGGTAGTCGCATGAATTAGCAGATGTACAGGTTCTCGCACCAACACAAGGTTGTTGTATTGGTCAGTACCACCTTTTGCCCTAGGCAGCTTATGATGACAGTGGATATCAGCCAGAGATTGGAAGGGTTGTCCTGTAACAGCACATTTTCCATACTGTGCGCAGAAAAGAGATAGCCGGTTATCAGCGTATTGGGCACTGCGCCATACTAATATTTGCTGCGCCATTGCTTTCAGCAGAGATGTGTTAATTTCGAGATTGGTGTGGATTTCTTGCCTGCCCTCTGGGGTATACTTCTGAACAGCCTGCCTTTTGAACATCGGAGGTTTTGTCTGAACGTATCCTATGGGGGCGATGGGCAGATTTTTCAAGTATCGCGTTTGTGCAGAGCTGCCATATCTGTCTGCTACTGCCCCTTTTGTTGGCTGTTGTGGTTCCTTTTTCAGCCGCTTTCCCAGCCTGTAAAGTATTTTTGCCGCAGGATAGGATAATCTTGAAAAATCCACACTGACCGCTGTAGCCATTCGATAATAATTATGTACACCCATGACAAATGCGTTATAGTCATGTACTGCGTGTACATCAGTTGTACCATGCTGTGGGCGGACAATTGCCTTTGCTTTTTCCTTCGCTACTGTCTGAATCCTTTTCATTGCCTTGCTGCTGACCCGTGAGTGGACTACCATGCCTCCTTTCTTGGGCCTTAGTTGCATTTTGATCCCAAGAAATTCCGAATATTGCGTTTTAAGATTAACAACTCTGGTTTTCTCTGGGGAAATATCCAGTCGCAGCCGCTCTTTTAACCATTGCGTAACGGCAATTTTTGCCCGATATGCCACGTCTACGCTTGGACAGAAGATGCGGAAATCATCAGCGTAGCGTACCATGTACATTTCCTTCAATCTGGTTTTACGCATAGCTTCATAGCCGTGACTTTTAATCCGTCTCCCCTTTGTGTCATAGTAAGCCTTGCGATTATAAACAATGGGATTTTCCTGCCACTGGCTTTCCAGCCACCAGTCCAGTTCATTCAGCACCACATTTGCCAGCAATGGTGAAATAATTCCACCCTGCGGGGTTCCCGCAGTGGGAGTTACTACCGTGCCGTCCTCTAATTGAATAGGAGCCTTTAGAATGCGCTTAATGACGTATAGCAATTGTCTATCCTTGACACCTAAAGCCCACAACTGCCTGAGCAATTTGGAGTGGTCTACATTATCGAAAAAGCCCTTTATGTCAAATTCCACTGCATACTGCATATGCGAACGCTGCATCAGTTTATATGCCGCAGCTATCGCGTTTTCGCAACTTCGGTTTGGCCGGAATCCATAACTGTTGTCACTGAATTTTGCCTCGCATATTGGCTCAAGAACTTGCAGGATACACTGCTGTATCAGCCTGTCCCAAATGCACGGGATACCCAGCGGCCTTGTTTTGGTTGGGTCATAGGGTTTTGGGATTTCCTTGCGGCGAACAGTTCGGGGTCGATAATTTTTGATAATATTACGGACTTTGGCTACCAATCCATCCGGGGTGAACTTTTCAACATCGTGAATTGTTAACCTATCCGTACCCGGTGTTACACTGCCGGTATTGCCTTTCATATTTCGATAGGCAAGAAGTATATTGTCCCGGCTTAGGATCAAATCCATCAGCCTTCCGAAATTCTCCTTTTTTCCGGCTCTTGCAAACAGTTCGTCAAATGTCTCCTGCATACTGTAGTATTCTGCGTGCCGGAGGTTATTTACTTTTTTCGGCTTCGTTTTTTGCTTTTTGACTGCTTCTGTAACCATACAGGCATTATCTCCTTTTGAAGATAACCTTTTTGTCCTATCCGAAATCCTGTTGTTCACTTGTGAATAGACGTTTGTGCTTGATTGACTCGTGGCCGTCACTCCGCCCCCCATTACTAAGGCTGTCAGCTTTTGACTGCCAGCCGTAGGGACATCAATGCTATTGCCACTACTTTACCCACCGCTTCGACTGCTTATATGTTTCGTCAGCCTATATCCCGAATGAGGGATACGCGATAGGCTTTCGCCACGTTCCTATACTTTTATCTGTACATATGCCCTTAGGTCTCGCTATAAGCCTGCCAGCTTGACACCGCCTGTAACGGTGTATGGAATTTTGCCTGAACCAGAACTACTTTTCCACACTGACTCCCATGTAGGGATAGGGAGATTAGCCCCATTCTTCCTTTAGACCCTTACATTCGCGTTTTCGTCAGTCCCTTCGGACATTCTAACCATAGGCATTTTATAGACCCCCGGCCTAACGCTCACAGCCACCTCTGGCTTGCTTTGCGCCTGTCGCTGTTTCCTTTGTTTACCGCGAGCAGAGCGAGCGCAGTCAGCCGACTTCACCGAGCTTCTGACCCTGGCCGTTTCCAACCAACGCCAGTCGGAGTATTAGGGGAGCGTTTCAGGGCGTTACCCCATCATTCCACTCTTCAAAGTATAAGTTGTTGCCTTCGTTTGTCTCTGAAGGCCCCCCGCTTTTACCACCATATGGTCTTTTCGTCCACAGAGCTTTACTCCCTGTAGAATGGTGTTTGTGCGGGAACGTGTCGCACAGTTTAGGAAGTCGCACCAGTTCTCAAAAATGGCGGTCTTGTCGTCTGCCTGTGCAAGCTGATAGTTAATATCTTCAAAGGCGACGGTCTTTGAATATTTCCGTCCCGTAACCTTGCAGATACCGTCCGGGTACATCTGGATATAGGGGATTGTCTGCTGCGCGGTGTGCGCTTTCCCGTCGCCCTTTGCCTGTCTGATGATTTCCGCAATCTGCTTTTTCTCGGCGCGGGTGAGCTTGCGGGGCGGGTTAGCCTTTGCGCTTCCCGCCGCGCTGTTTCTTCGTGTTTCCTTTTGCAATCGCTGATACCTCCTATTACAATAGAATTACGGTTCAAGGCACGGCAGCCAGCCGTGTCTTTTTCCGCATTGTTGCCAAAGCTGTT
>NZ_QWKI01000091.1 GCF_009911645.1 Pseudoflavonifractor sp. 60 | reverse complement strand
GTTGCTTTTTTTCTCCTTCCTCTATGTCCACAAATTTATTTCATTTTCCTATTGACTTTTCCTTTGCAGACTTTTCCAGCCAGCCATTTTTGGCAAAAATCTTCTGCAACTTCTTAACTGCGCCGGTGACGCTATCACTGGCACAACTTCCGCTGATGCCCTCGTCCGCTGCAATCTCTCGAAATTTCTTCTTCAAGGCATACCGGGCATAGAGCCGCCGCGCCTGGATGGGGGACAGGTGGGTAATTGCCTCCGCCAGACGTTCCAGCAATAGTTCTTCAGCGGCCTCGTCAATCTCTCGAATAATCAAATCCTCCGGGGACTGCACCAGGAACATAGCGTGATTTTCAATGCCGGGGCTGCAATCCATGCTGTAAACATGG
>NZ_QWKI01000090.1 GCF_009911645.1 Pseudoflavonifractor sp. 60 | reverse complement strand
TAACTTTTCCTGCCCTCCTGCCGGTTCTCATAGAGCCGACATTCCTCCATGACGGCGGCAACCTCGTCCGGCACTTCCACGAACGTGTCCTTGGTGTAGAGCGGGTAATAGTGCTTGCGTAAATTGATGATTGCCATGCCGCCCTCACTTTCCCTGGGAGTGGTCTGCGTAGTAGCGGCGGAGATTGCACAGACCACGGCGGATGGAGAGGCACACATTACTGTTGTGAACGCGCTCCCGGTCTGCGATCTGCTGTTGGGTCAGCCCGCCTATGTAATAGGCGCAAATCCGGCGGGCCTGGGTGGGAGTGGCGTAGGCCAGGGCCTCCCGCATAGCAGCTACCAGCCGGTCACGCTCGGCCCGTTCCTCCGCCAGCATGACAAGCTGCTCCGGGGACGGGCTGTGTTCCAGCGCATAGTTCTCCGTCCACTCGAAAGCATCCAGCGAGTAATAGGCCCGGTGATACCGCTTGCGGCGCTCATGGTTCCGCATTTCCCGGACGGACTGGCACAGCACGTCAAAGACTTCCTCGCTGACCTCCACCAGCTTGTCATGCTGACAGTGGGGGTAGTGGAGCCGTAGGTTGATAACTTTCATTTTGACCTCCTAAATGACAGGAGGGACAAGCAGTTTCGGCTGCTTGTCCCTCCCGGTGATGGAGCTAACGCCCCTCACCTGGTAGCCACTTAGGGGGCCTATCGTATGGGCCTATTTCAGAAATTTCCGAAAAATGTTTCTGGCCGCATTGATGGAAGTCTGTACTGAACCTTTGGTACAGCCGCACATCTCGGCAATCTCCGCATAGCTGAAATCATCGAGAGCGTACAGCAAGAACCGTTCCCGCTGGGTGGGAGTGCAGAGGGCCAGCACTGCCAGAATTTCATCCAGTGTTTCCTGCTGGCAGACCAATTCCTCCGGGGTAGCGCAGTAGGGCAATCGGCCCTCTGTGGCGATGTCTACGAGTATCTCACCCAGGCCGACCACAAGACGGAGAACCTTGCCCATGAACAGCGGCGGCATTGGGATGGCCGCGAATTTGACGAGTACATGATCGACCGAAACGGACACAGCCTGTCCATAGTAGTTGATGGTGATTTCCATCGTCCTTTCCTCCGTTCAGATTTTTGGGGTCTGAACGAAGGGGGTGGGGAGCGGCAGCGAGGCTGGTATCCTTGGCCCGGAAATAGAAAAGCGCCCGAACAGTACAAAACCGTTCGGGCGCGGGACATAACAGTATGAGCCGTCAGAAAACGACTATTTTCGCAAACATGGGTAGGGGATGCCGCTGCGGGAGGCAGGCTTTTTTTGACAAGTGCCTATCTACCTGTAATCGCATGGCGGTATCCTCCTATATGCCGCCAGTGAGTATAAAAATGACGGCCTTCGATTTCTCAAAAGCCGCCGTCTTAGGGCGTGACAAGTTGTGCAATACGATGGCTTTTTTCTTTAGCCGTCGTGCGGCAGATAGGCTATCAGACTATTTCAGTAGGTCTTGTAGTGTTTGTTCTATTTCCTTGTCAATACAAATGGTTTGCGTTTCGATTTCCTGCGGGCAGATCGCCTCACCAAAGTTAATGCAGGCGTATGTGGCCTGATTATTTGAGGCAGTCATTCTCCAAAACGGATATTTGATAATGACTGGCGTATTGTAACCCACTCCCAGTTCCAGAAACAGGACAGCCGCATTTTCATGGCGGCGCAGGAAATCGGAATACCGTTCGGCGGCAGAATGCCAACCTTCATCTTCCACAAATGTATCATCTGCCCGGAGGTTCATTGTCAAAGGCTTGCCACAGTGGGGACAGCGGGGGATTAAGGAAGATGGGATGCGCATATCCTGTTGCTGTTCCATCATGGCCTTTATGACACCCTCGTTATCAAAGGTTTCCTGACAACAAGGTTCACTGCACTGGAACAGTCCATAGTCCCCCTGGGTGTAGAACAGCCTCTTTTTGTCAAAACCGGCCTTTTGGAAACAGTGGTCTACATTTGTGGTCAGCACAAAATAGTCTTTGTCCTTTATCAACTTCAGCAGATTTTGATAGACCGGCTTTGGTGGATTTGTATAGCGGTTGACCGTGATGTAGCGGCTCCAATAGGCCCAGTATTCCTCCGGGGTGCTATACGGATAAAAACCACCGGAGTACATATCCCGAAAGCCATATTTCTGCGCAAAATCCGAAAAATACTGCTCAAACCGCTCCCCGGTATAAACAAATCCCGCCGAGGTCGAAAGTCCCGCGCCAGCACCGATGACAACGGCATCAGCGGTTTCCAGCGCAGCTTTCAACCGCTCAATTTGCTGCGAGTAGGTTTTGGTAGATTTTATAATCGACATCTTTGAAAACATTGAAGATCACCTGTATCTCACTCTCATGTTCTGCTCGGTATTCCTTAACTGTCCGCACCGCAATTTCTGCCGCTCTGTCGTTGGGAAAGTGAAATTCTCCTGTGGAGATACAGCAGAATGCGATACTCTTTACACTGTATTGCTCCGCCAACTCCAGACAGGAGCGGTAACAGGAGGCCAATAATTCTTCATCCGCCCTTGTCAGCGGCCCGGAAATGATGGGGCCAACGGTGTGCAGGATATACTTGCAAGGGAGGTTATAGGCCGATGTGATTTTTGCCCTGCCGGTTTCTTCTTCTCGACCCTGCTCCCGCATGATCGCGGCGCACTCCTGCCGCAACTGCACCCCGGCATAGGTGTGGATGCAGTTGTCAATGCAGCTATGGCAGGGAACATAGCAGCCGGTCATGCCGCTGTTGGCGGCATTGACGATAGCATCACAGCGCAAAGTGGTAATGTCTCCCTGCCAAAGATAAATCCCCTCTGATACGGGTGTCAGGTCTGTGAAATCGGTAACGCCCTTTTGGGCCAGTTCTCCCTGGAGATATTCGTCCTGCACGGCAAGGAAATCTTGATCAATCGGTCGAGGACCGCGGATGTTCATCAGGGAGCGGAACAATCTCTTTTGTTCTGTGGTATCTGTTGGAACAGGCAACCCCTGATACCTGGGCTGTTCAGCAAGCAGTTCCTTTATCAGATATATTCTACGTTCTGCTTGGGTCATATTATCCTCGCTTTTCTATGGCTTGGACAGGACAAACCATATGGCAGTTGCCACAGTGCAGACAATGCTCCTGCTGGATTTGATAAGGTGTTCCCGGCTCAATACACCGCTGGGGACAATGCTCGGTGCAACTGCCGCAGCCAATGCAAGCGTCCGTAATTTGATAGCCTTTTTCTTTGACAATCCCGCTGCCGATGGTATAGCTTTCCCGGAAAATCGGATTAACGCCGAGATGAAAATATTCGATTTCCGCATCTGTAATCTCGAATACAATCCCAGCCAGTTTTCGGGTATCACCCGGATATACGTTAGACAGGTAGGGTTGTTCCTCAAAGATCGTATCAATCCATTTCTGCTGCTCTGTTTCACAGGCCGGTTTTGCATGAGCGGACAGCCGAATCATCTCTTTGTACTTTGTGTAGCCGAGAATTTGAACACGCCCGTCAGTCAGCAGTTGGCGGCAGAAATCCTTGCCCTTGGCCGTAAAAAAGTACATCGCCTCTGGCTCATAGTGAATGGCGCTGATGTTGCGAATTTGCGGTGCGCCATGCTCATCCACTGTGGCAAAGGCCAGCACGCCCACATATTGCAGCTTTTGCAAACAGGTTTTTGCGTCCACCCTTACCCCTCCACAATTTTACCGCGGCCCATTTTGCGGGGCTTTTCCCCCGGATATTCGCCGCTCACATAGCCCAGCAGCACAAAACAGCGGGCAATATAGTTTTCGGGAACGCCCCAATCCTGGAGCATAGCCGCCCCGATCTCATTGTCAAAGGTTTCCTCGCCTCTTGCCACAATGCAGGAGGAAATGCCCAGTTCTGTTGCCATCAGCACCATATTTTCAGCGCAGCAGAAGGCATCTGGAATACTGTAAAGGAAATTTTTCGGCGCAAACACAATACAGACGGAGGGCGCGCCATAAAAGCCGCTTTTTATGCCGGGGTCATCAATAATGCTGGGCTGTTCCCTGGATACATAGGAACCGGACAGCTTGCTCCGGTCAAATCCAGTAAGGTTCATTTTCCCAATCTTCTCCGCCAGCGCCGCGTTATGGACGCCCACGATCATACTCCGCTGACCGCCTCCGGCGTTGGGGGCGTAAGTTCCAGCCTCCATGATTTTTTCCAGGCCGGCTTTCGGTATCTGCCTGTTCTGATATTTGCGAATGGAGCGGCGGTATTTCATCAGTTCCAGCAGTTCCATTATTGTACCTCCTTCCAGCATTGAGGGTCGGCGTCATAGAAATCCCCATGTGCGCCGCTGGCTACGGCGGGACAGCCCCGACACCAGGCCAACAACTCGCATTTGGCGCATTTCTTAAACTTTGTATAGTCCCGGTAAGTCTCCATCTCACAGACCCACACATCCGCAATCCTGTCCTCAAAGACATTTCCAACCCTGCTGTTCTGAACACGGCGGCAGGCGTAGAGATCGCCAGTGGGCAAAATGGTCAGGTGGCAGTTACCGCAGTTGCAGCCGCCGTAAATCATCCCGTCCTCCGTCCCTTCGGGGATTTTGAACGCCCCGGTTTCATATTCATACAGCGTCCAGAGGTGGTCTTTTTTGTTGAAGTAGGTTTCACAGCCCGCCGCCTCATACGCCTTGAATTTTTTATCGCAGAGGGCCAACAATTCTCGGTACTCCTGGGGCGTCATGCCGGTGTTCTTTTCCTCGCTGGTGGGGCAGTAGCGGGCAAAGGCAAACACATCCACGCCGTATTCTACCACAGTGTCTATGATGTCAGGGACTTCCTTGATGTTTGTTCCCGATACGGTGGTCATAATCACGCTGCGGATACCGGCGTTTTTGATGCAGGCGATTTTTTCAAGAGTGCAGTCAAAAGAACCGGGCTTACGAAACCAGTCATGTGTTTCACGCATACCATCCAGAGAGAGTTGGTATTTCTGACAGCCATAGGATTTTAACTGCTTACAGACTTCATTGGTCAAATGAAATGGATTGCCCATGATAGCAAACGGAATGTCCCGTTCTTTCAGCAGGCCCAGCAACCGCCAGAAATCGGGGTGCAAAATAGGATCGCCGCCGGTGAGATAGAAATAGGGCAGACGGTCATACATTTCGCACATATCACAGCAGTTGTCCACAACGTCCTGCATCTGCTCCCAGGTCATGGCATCCAGCTTTTTGCAGTTGTCCTCCGAGAAGATATAGCAGTGCTTACACCGCTGATCGCACTCATCTGTGATGTGCCATTGAAAGGAAAAATACTGTTTCATCTCGTGCTCCCCTTATATGAATACCGGCAAGAGCCGATTGCATTTAGAAAGCCCCTGGCAAGGGCTGGCCTTACCAGGGGTCAGCGTGAAGTTACTTGTCGCCAGCACCACAGGCAGTGCCGCAGGCGGCAGGCTTTTCCTCCGGCTTGCCGGACGCGCCACAGGCGGAACCGCAAGCGGCGGGCTTTTCCTCCGGCTTATCAGCAGCGCCGCAGGCAGCGGGTTTGTCGGACGCGCCGCAAGCAGAACCGGCCCAGCCAGACAGATTAGAGAGTGCCATAATGATTACCTCCAGGTATGTTTGTCGAACTTTTCTGTTCGCAAGTTCATAATAGCGTAGCCTAGAAATCAAAACAAGTAGGCACAATTTTATTACTCAGTCACCTTTTTGTAACCTATTGCGCAAATACTGTTCTTGCATTATAATTGGAATGTAACACTCAATTTTGAACCTATAGGAGAGTACATCACTATGCTGACAAAAGAAGAATTACCAGAGTGCGCAGTTGCTACCACCGTACAAATCATTGGGAGCAAATGGAAATTGCTGATTTTGCGTAATCTGCTGCAACGCCCATGGAGGTTTAACGAGTTGCGAAAGGATTTGGAGGGTATCAGCCAGAAAGTCCTTACCGACAGCTTGCGGTCTATGGAGGCCGACGGTATTATCAGCCGTACCGTTTATGCGGAGGTTCCGCCCCGTGTGGAGTATGCCTTGAACGATTTGGGCGAAACACTTCGGCCAGTTATGAAAGCTATGGAGGATTGGTGATTTCTTTATAAAAGTTTGGTAAAGTGAATTTATTCTTTGTATAGAAAAATCCCGGTACATCTTCTGCACCGGGATTTCTCTGTTTCAGCAATATATCAGTTCCGTGAAGATGATTTCCTCTACTTGGGCCTTGCAACAATTCATCAATCCCACCCAACTCATGGGCTCACGGGCTTTCAATTCCTCGGTGGCCCCGGCCTCCTTTGCCATTCCCGGCATCATTCTCTCCAACAGGTCGTTGGCGGCATCCTCGGTTTCCAGCAGATGGGCGTACAGCTTGCCGTCCATCACCAGCTTGGCCCAAACGATGGGACGATGCTCTTTCAGATACCGCAGACGCAACAGGCCATACTTGCCCAAACTACGGTCAGGCGGTGGTTCTATCGTCAGATCGGGGAGGTAATAATCGCCCACCTTCACATAATCCAGTTCAATTTTCATATCGGTGCTCTCCTTTCTCTCAAAGCGTGGGACGGGTCTGGACAGTGGCCCTCTGCGGCTCTTGGCGGGGCAGGCTGGCGGCGGTGGTGAGATACCGCGCTCCATGTCCTCGGCCCGTAAAGCGGCCCTCTTTGCGTCCATGACGGGCTTGCGCTTGATACTGTACCGCCGGTCATACTCTTGTTGCTTGCCACTGGCCTTGCGGCGAAGATATGCCTGATGCAGCTTGTCCCGCCGTTCCTCCCGTCTGCGAAACGCCTCCTGTTCCTCTGGGGTCAATTCCGCTTCCCGGAAAGATGGCGGTATATATCTGCCCACAAAATTGAAGTAGATTTCAACCGTCTGCGTGGTGTCCTGGCATCCTTTGCGGTCACGCTCATGGACAAGGATTTTATCGACAAATTCATTGAGCATGGTGTTTGTCATGGTGTCAAAGCCCTGGTATTTATCAATCAGAGCGATAAACTTTTCCGCCGACTTCTTGCCCTGGTCGTAACTGCTGACGGCCTTTTCCAATTCCGCAACCTCGGCG
>NZ_QWKI01000089.1 GCF_009911645.1 Pseudoflavonifractor sp. 60 | reverse complement strand
TCCTGCTCCTTGGCGTACTGTGCGTCCAGAGCGGCATACCGGGCATCCGGCAGACGGCCCAAAGCGTTGTCCTCATAGATTTTACACACAAGCCGTTCCAGTTCTCCGGCCCGTTTCTGTGCCGCTGCCAGCCGCCGCCGCTTTTTCCTGATGTCGCTGTCCTGCTGGCTGGCCTGTGCCTCCTGCACTTCCCGGATGAACGCCGCCCGGTCGGACTTAGCATAATCGCTGATGGCTTGGAGCATATCAGATACCAGGGACAAGACTATCTTTTCCGCGATACGATGCTGGGTAGGG
>NZ_QWKI01000088.1 GCF_009911645.1 Pseudoflavonifractor sp. 60 | reverse complement strand
CGAGTGCCAACGGGGACTTTGCTGTATTGGGAGCAAGTGTACTGCGGGGTACGCTTGCCGTTGTAGGTGCGGTGAACGTACATCTTGCCGCCGCAATCGGCACAGTAGATCAGCCCGGTCAGCGGTGCGGCCTCCCCAAAACCGTCCGCATAGCGTTTGGCGTTGCCCCGGATGCGCTGCACACTGTCGAAGGTTTCTTGGTCGATGATAGCCTCATGGGTATGCTCGAAAATTGTCCATTCGCTTTCATCAACATAGTGGCTTTTCTTGTCCTTGAAATGCTTTCGGGTCTTGAAGTTGACGGTATGGCCCAAGTATTCCCGCCGTTTGAGGATATTGACAACGGTGGAGGTAGACCACTGGCAGGGGTCTTTAATATCCCTGGTCTTGTGCAAGCCCTCACCATGCCGCGCCATGTGGACGGCGGGCATCTCGATTTGATTTTGTCAATATGAGTTGACACATTTCGCGCAAGGATTTTAGGATCTAAGCAGCCACCGCCTGTTCTCTGGTGCTGACACGACTATAGCCGTAGATGTTTGACTATGCTTCACCTCCGTTGATGCTTGCTCTGATGATATGGTGCGGTCATTTTGTGTCCGCATCACGATGCCGAAAATCAACGGATAACTTTTGTCCGTTGATTCCATGTTACAATAGCTGGTGGTGACAGAGTTTGTCACCACCATAAATTTCGGTAGCCGCTACTAAAAATCATGGATTGTAGCTGCTTCTATCTTGGAAAAGTGGGGTGGACAGAATTTGTCCATCCCATGTTGACGGAATCAGTGGTTCGATTTGAACCACTGATTTTTGGTAAGTGACCAATTTGGTCACCTGATTTTACCGCTCACGCTTCTGCCAAATGATGTTATAGCCCAGCGCATCAGCCAACTCCACAGCCTCGCCATAGCGGAGGGAACCTCGCCGCAGTTTGCCGGACAGGTTGGGAACACTGGCGCTCCAGCCGTACTCATCCGCCAGATAGTCTACCACCTCCGTCATGGTCATGCCTGCCCGGACAATATAGGATTTGATCTCATTTCGATAGGCTTCTGCTTTTTTCATGTTCATGTGAAATTTTCCCTCTCTTTTGGTTCGCTCTGTGGTATAATGGATACGCAAGTGTGCGATACCTGTTTGCCATAGAGCGTTGTTTGTTGGTATCAACTCGTTTGTTCAGATTTTTACCTGTAATGCCTTGCTTACATAGACCGCCATTTGACTTTGCCAACGAGTATGCTTTTTCCTTGATTAGAGAAAAGATTTGTTGGACAGCATACCACATTCACTATTGAGCGAAACGCTTTTTGGTGCAGATACAGGTACGCAAACAACCGATTGTTTGCGGATTTCACAAGGCTTGAATCTGAACCATGATTTTTAGGTGCCGTTCTTCCCAAATGCCGTTCCTGCCCGGGAATCTCACCCCAGCGTATCGCTTCCCTTGGTGCGCTCATATCGTGGCGGCACTTCGCCGGAAAGCATATCTTATTCGGACGGTCATGCAATTTTCAAGGTTCAGTAGTGCGTGTCAGGTACATTGTAGCGAAAAAATACGCCCCTTCCCGTATATCCAAGAGGGTGGAAAAGGGTGGCAAATCGGCGTGATTTCCACGCTTATGGACGGAGAGCAGAGATGGAAGCAAAATTGACGATACAAGAGCGTTTGAAGGACTTACGTGTCGTTGACCGAGGTCTGAGTCTGGAACAGCTTGCGGAACAGACAGGGCTTTCCAAATCAGCCCTCGGCAAATATGAGTCCGAGGATTTCAAGGATATAAGCCCCTTTGCCGTTGTGACGCTGGCAAAGTTCTACGGCGTGTCTACAGACTATTTGCTGGGTCTGACAGAAAACAAAAATCCCGCAAATGCAGAGCTTCAAGCCCTACATCTGCGGGATGATGCGGTGGATGCGATACGGGATGGAAAATATAATAAGCGGCTGCTGTCCGAGTTACTGGTGCATGACAAATTCCAGCAGTTGATAGTCGATGCCGAAGTCTATGTTGACCGGATTGCCGACAGCAGGATCAACGATATGAACACCATGCTTGAGGCGGTGCGCCAGCAAGTCATTCAGCAGTATGCCGCAGAGGACGGCGATTTACATACTCGGACGCTGGCTCTCGCCCAAATCCAAACGGCGGAATATTTCAAACAAGTGCTGTCCGATGACCTGATTGGCATTCTCTCTGACATTAGAGAAGCCCACAAACAGGATTCCACCACCGCAGACGGGGAATCTTCCGCCGAAGCTGTCAGCGAATATTTGCAGACTGCCATGAGCTATGAGGGCAGTCCGCAGGAGAAACAGGCCAGAGTTTATCTTGCAGGGCTGGGCATTGACTATGATGCCATCACCAAGGAGCAATTTGTGACATTGATGGATATACTGGCAAAGTCCAAGAAACTTCAAATCCGTCAGGCCAGTCGGCGGGGAAAGAGTAGCCCTCACCAGTCTCACAGCAAGGGCAAGAAAAATCGTAAATAGACTGATTTGCGTTTTACAGATTGTCTTACCTTGACAAATTCTTTGGAGTCAAGTACAATATACTTGGGTTATTGCATTTAGATAGTCTTTCTTGGTATTATATTGTGATTGGAGGTGCTTTGAGTGGACACTTCAAATTCGATTCTACTAAATCGCTTTTTTACTCGAAACACCTTTAAGCAGGTAATAGAAGATGGAGAAAGTCCGGCATATGTAGCAGCAATATGTAGGTATATAGTTGATTACTCGTGCAAAACTAACCAGGAATGCATTAGTGAAATTTACCAGCACCTTAGAAGTGAATATCAAAACGAGTATTATTATAAAAATACTCTGCTTAATAAACTTTTACTTGGAGTTCACAGTCCGCGTACTACAACAGCACTGACGGAGATTCCGGTCGGAAATTCTAAAGCTGATTTTATTTTAATAAATGGAAAGGCCATTGTTTATGAGATAAAAACCGAATTAGATAATTTTGATCGATTAGATGGTCAGATAGAAGATTACTATAAGGCTTTTTCAAGGGTGGTTGTAGTTACATCAGAAAAAAACTATGATGATGTGCAGCAAAAGCTCCGAAACACTCCTGTGGGGATTTGCTTATTAACAAAAAAGGGAACATTGAGCGTTCGCAAAGAACCTATTGAATACCGTGGTACGCTTTCGAAACCTATAATGTTTAAGGTATTGCGCAAAAACGAGTATGAGCAAATTTTGATTAAATGTTTTGGCTCATTGCCAGATGTGTCTCAGTTTGAATATTATAGGACGTGTCAAAGGTTGTTCGAGTCATTGTCAACAGATATTTCATACAATTTATTCATTCAAGCTTTGAAATTGCGGACAAAAATCGATATTGCAGAATATTCCAAAATTCCATATGAATTAAAATTTTTGATATATTTTTCAAATTATAAGAAAAGTGACTACGCAAAATTATGTCGCTTTTTAAATGCATAGGAGGCTATTATGTATTTTCCTATTTTGCGCGGTCGTCAATTTGAGCTTTTAGCTCTTCGCGAGTGTGTCAGCAAAAATATTCTTAGCAATCAAATCATTCCCATTGTAGAGCCGGTAAAAGTATCATCCACATATACAAAGACTGTTGATTCCTTTATAAAAGCCGGAAAACTCATTGCTATTATTCGTAATCCGCAAGTAGGCTCTTGGATTAAGGATTCAAAAAGGGAAAGTAATGCCAAAAATCTCCAACAAGCGTGTGAGCAACTTAAAAATAGTAGTATTATTTCTTCTTTCTATGTAACGCCTAATTTGGAGGCGTGTATTAACCTCGCTGCAAAAAATGGAGTTTCTATAGATTCGTTACTTCTGCTTTGCACCAGCCCTGAATATGTGGCCCATTATGAAAAAACAGTTGGCGATAGTAGGCCCTTGTATAATGTGATTCCTGATAAGGGTGATTTTAGAAGGAGAATTCGTCCTAATCGTGTTATGTGTGTAGATCATTTTCCAAAGCAAACAAGAAACATTGATTACTCTGATATAGAAACCGAATTCTTTTCTTCAGATCATTTATATTATGAGGATGACGGATACAAAGGGTTTTCTGACTATTCTGTTGTTGGCGAAGAATACAGCGAAACTGGTTTTGCTCCATATGCGGTAGCAATTCATATTGTGTACTTTGATGAGAAAAATATTTTACGAATTGCGCACTTTGTTTCCGATTCGAATGATGATATTTCCGACCCAGCGAGAAAATTTGCAGAAGCTGCTGGGAAATTAGTTGCATGGAATAAAACTATAAATTTAGATACAGTAGGTATCCGGGAATTTGAAGCGGCTTACAACGCCCAGACCTATCCCGGACTGGGGGTTGTAAAGAAGTATTCAATCATGCACCATCTTGAACTGATGAGTAGGTATTTAGATGGGGTAGCAAAATGATTTTTTGTGAGTATTGTTTTAATGATAAAGAAATTGCATCAATTATCGGTGCTGTATCTGCATCGAATACTGGAGAATGTCCCATATGCCATCATAAAGATGGACATTTATATGATACTGGCACTCAAAACGATTTAACTCCTTATTTTGAAGAGCTACTAAATATATACACTCCTTCTTCTATGCTCCCAGACACCTACCCCAAAGCTGAAACTCGTTCTTTAATTGATGATCTTAAAGGCAGATGGAATATTTTCGCAAATATTCCGCGAACACAAATATATGAGATATTAAAATCGGTCTGTGGTGAACTCTATGTAAGTGTTCCTGAACTTTTCGATGGAACTGTGGGAATTCCAGAGTTATATGATAGTATATACTTACAGGATCATGCTTTATTAAAAAACAATGATTGGGATGCCTTTGTTGTGGAGATTAAAACCCAAAACAGATATCACTCAAAACTAATTAACTTTGGAATTCTGGAAAAATATTGTTCGTTTATACGTAAAACTTATAAGGCAGGAAATTTGTTCTATCGTGCAAGAATTTCTGAACAATCTGGATATCCGATAAGTGAAATGTCGGCTCCTCCTGCAGGTAAGAGTTCAGAAGGCAGAGCTAATGCCAGAGGTATTACTTGCCTTTATGTGGCAAGTGACATTGACACCACCCTGCATGAAGTACGTGCTGGCGTCTTTGATTTTGTAAGTGTCGGGACATTCAGATTAAAACAAGATATTACAGTGGTGGATCTCCGTGCCATAACAGAGATTAGTCCATTTGTTGAAGGCCTTGAATATCTTGATCACGCAATAAACAAGCAATATCTTGAAAAATTAAATACTGAGATGAGTAAATCCTTGCGCAGGAGTGACAGTACTTTGGACTATGTCCCTACACAATATATCGTTGATTTTATCAAAAGTATCGAACATAACGATATGCGAGAATACGATGGAATTGAATATAACAGCACAACGAATCCGGGAGGATATAATCTTGCCATTTTTAATCCCGATTTGTTTGAATGCATAGCCGTCAATGTATATGACATAGAAAAACTACAATATACTTCTAAAAAGGTCTTATAAAAGTATATCTCGTCCGACAGATACTCATTTCGTAATTTTATTTTAGACCTGCTTTACGAAATTGGTCTTCACAGTCTCACAGCAAGAGCAAGCGAAAGAAATAAGTGTCCTGGACAGAAAAAACAAAAAGCGGGCGGAGCGCCGGTCAATCCGGTACTCCGCCCGCTTGCTGTGAAATTACGAATTGCCCTCAATCCCGCTGTGTAGACCCGACACTCGTCTGAGATAGTCCTCCAAATCGCCACAGAGGACTAACTCTGCATAATCCAAAGGGGCGTTGAAAACGAGCCAGTTCCAGTTCGGAACAGGCGTTGATGCTCAAAGCGATTTCTTTCTCGACCTCGGTGCAGTCAATGGAAATCATGCTCCCGTCCGCATAGCGCAATTCGACATTGCCAGTGTCGATGTTAAATTCACATGATATCATCTTGTTCATAGTGGAATCTCCGTAAAACCTTGTATTTTGTAACCAATCCTGTCTGACAGTCGCCATTCGTTTTTGGTTACTGTTTTACGGACACCCACCTAACGCTGGAAGTCCGTTTTGAGCATTTTTGGGAACAAATGCCCTGCTTGCCCGGTAGCGCATCATCCTTCAACGGGTCACTTTGACCTGTTGATTTTCAAACCAGGACAACATTGAAAATCAACGGAAACATCTTGTCCGTTGACGGCGGTTCACTTACCTTGCAAGCAATGTCTTTGTGGGAACAAAGACTCGAAACAGCGGTTCACGGCGCTGCCGGAAACCGCTGTTTCTGCTTGTTGGGAAGCATCCCAAACCCCTTGAACAACCTCGTTACCGAGGTTGGCTGCGCGGCAATTCTGCCGCTTTCCGGCTACCGCCCGCTGTTGATTTTCCGCTCCCGGCTCCGTTTCGGGGACTGTAGTTTCTCTGCCGGAACGGGGGCGGCTCCCTCGAAAGTTTCTTCCTCCGTCCGCACCACTTGTTTCCGAAATTCGTAGAAGTCGCTCATGTATGCCGGGAACTTGCTTTTCCAGAGGGCGTATTCCTCATCGGTCAACTCTCCAGCATCGTGCAGGGCGCAGGCTTTCATCAATCCCAGAATGCGGTATTGGAGCAGTGTGCCTGGACTGCTCATGACGGTATCCAGGTCGGGCTTGAACCTGTCCACCGCCACGCCGTCCCGGAACACGAAATGGATTTGTCCGTCCACCTCGGTCGGATATAGTCCGTAGATTTCTTCCAGCTTGTATAACGCCTGCAAAGCCCCCTCCAGGTCGGTGACTTTTTCACCGGCGATGGCGGCGTAGTTGACCCGAAGTTTTTCGGTAATCGCATGGAGCGTGAGAAAATCCGGCACACGGTTCCCCAACTCATAGTTCCTGATGGCGGACTCGCTGACCTCGCACAGGCCGGCGAGTTCTTTTTGCGTCAGCCCCGCCTGCTGGCGGTAAAAACGGATGCGCTCTCCCAGCGTTGCGTCAATCGGCAATCCCATGATATGTCCTCCCCGTCCTGATGTTGATTTTCAGTATCGCCGTCCTGCCACTTATTATATCATGCTCCGTTCAAAAATGAAATGAATTTTTGTAAATCTCTTGACAGCACAATTCTGAACTGCTACAATGATAATACAGTTCAAAAACGAACTCTACAAACTTCCGTAAATAGAACAACCCAGCATATATACCAAATCAGCGGCCAGCCCGGACAGAAAGGAGGTCAGCCGGGCCACCTTGCCGCTTCACCCACTGTCTCCACCAGCGTTATGGTGTTCGCTGGCGGACACTGTGAAAGGAACTGTGAATGACGGAAGAAAAAGGCAAAATCCCTGAATTGAAAGTAATCCCGGCAGAGGAACTGCTGGACACGACCTACGCCCCGTCTGGCACATTGGTCGATGGGCTGATGGGTCAGGGCATCTACATCCTCGCCGGAGCGCCCAAGGTGGGCAAGTCCTGGCTGGTGCTGTGGCTGGCGAACCAGGTCAGCAAGGGCGAGCCGGTCTGGGGGCTGAAAACCGAGAAATGCGGCGTCCTCTACATCAGCCTGGAGGACACCTTCCAGAGAATCCAGCAAAGGCTGAACGATGTCAGCGGCGGCAGTCCCGGCAATATCTGGCTTGCGACCGAGGCCCTGTATATCGGGGAGGGCTTCGAGGAACAGCTTACCAACTTCCTCGCCGCCCATCCCCATGTGAAGCTGGTGATTATCGACACTCTCCAGCGTGTCCGCAAAGCCGGACAGGAGCAGTACAACTACGCCAGCGACTATGAGACCGTCTGCGTCCTGAAGAAAATCGCTGACCGTTTTCTGGTAACGGTGCTGGTAGTCCACCACACCCGCAAGGCCGGTTCCTCTGATTCCTTCAACATGATTTCCGGCACGACCGGCCTGCTGGGCTGTGCCGATGGTGCTCTCGTCCTGCAAAAGTCCTCCCGGATGGAGACCACCGCCACACTGGATGTGACCGGGTGGGAGGTGGCCGACACGCAGTTGAACCTTCGCTTTGATAAACAGCGAAAGATCTGGGATTTCGTTTCCTTTGGCGGCGATATGCGGGAAAAAGAGCCGCACCCCGTTTTGACCGCTGTTCAGAACTTTATCCGTGAACGGCATGAGTGGATTGGGTATGCGGCGGAGTTGCTGGAAGAACTGAAAGCCCAGCATGAACTGGACGCGGAGCCGCACACGCTGACCCGCTTGATGAACGCCCATATTACGGAACTGGCAAATGAGTACGGTGTCCTGTACCGCTCCGGCAAGCGGACCGGCAAAGGCCGCCGGGTCTATCTCAAGGATATTCATGAGGACTGTGCAGCTAATGTAGGTAATGACGGTATTTCCGACACCAGGGCTGGTGGTGAAAATACCTGCAATAGCTACATTACCGTCACTGATGGCCCGGAAGGAGCGTGACGGTATGGAGTATCCGAACATGAACCAGCCCCCGGTGGAGTTGGAAAATAAGACGGTTTGCCGTCTGAACGATTACACCGAGGTCAACATTGGCGGCGTTGTCTACCGGGTCAAAAGCGTGTTTTCTGACAAAGGCCAGATTGGCGATTTACTCGATCTGGCGGCGATGGAGAAAATCGGCCGTATCGCATAAAGGGCCTTTGCATCAGAGCGTGAGCGTGCTATAATGGCGGTAAGGTAATCGACCGCCATTTGCACTGCTCTTTGGGAGGTAAAATCAAAGATGCAGGAAACCTATAATGTTGGAATTTATTGCAGGCTCAGCCGTGAGGACGAGAGAACCGGCGAAAGCGTGTCCGTGGAGAACCAGAGGGAAATGCTCAGCCGCTACGTCCATGAACAAGGCTGGAACCTCTACTCGACCTACTGTGATGAAAGTATTATATTAGGACTAGGTCAGAAAGTGCTTGTGCTGCAAGGCTTTCCTGATTTGGTCCTAATTTTTATGCGGTCCCAACATAAGGGCCATTGGGGAGGATGATAAAGAAATGTGTAGAATTATCACAGTTGCCAATCAGAAAGGCGGCGTAACGAAAACCACGATTTGTCAGCACTTATCCTACATACTGGCCGAGCAGGGGCGGCGGGTCCTCTGCGTGGATTTCGACCCTCAGACGAACCTCTCCGCCACCCTTCTTCCGGATGGACAAGCTCCCACACTGGACGTCAGCGGGGTCATAGCCAAGCTCCTGGATGACCAGGACTTGCCTGCTCCAAGCACCTACATTCAGCGGTGCGGGAAGGTCGATCTGATTCCTGGAAGCAAAAGCCTGGCCAAGCTGGAGACCAGCTTGCTCACCGAAATGGGGACAGAGCGGTTTTTGCAGGAGATACTCTCTCCGCTTCGGCCCCATTACGACTACATTATCATCGACACCAACCGGGCTGCCAGTCCCCTTATGACCAACGCACTCACGGCGGCAGACAGCGTTCTCATTCCCATCTGCCCGGAGTTCTACTCTACAGAAGGGCTGAGTGATTTAATTGCCAGCGTCTTGAAAAACCGGAGGAGACTAAACCCAGCCATTCAATTTGAGGGCATTGTCTTTTCCCGCTGTAATCTGAGGACAAATCTTTACCGAATAACGCGGACCAATGTAGAAACTGCGTTTCAAGATGAAATTCGGGTGTTTCGGACGGCCATCCCGGAGACAGTAAAGGTTGGGGATGCTATCAGCCGTGGGCTGACAGTGATGGAATATGCCCCAGATTCTAAGGCCAGCATTGCATACCGGGCCTTTGCAAAGGAGTTGATCAGCTATGTCGAAAGCACCCCCGCCCAAAGGAGTACGCTCCATGTCCTCCCTGGCAGCGGAGTTTGCCGGGCAGGATAACGAGCGGGAAATTGAAATCACCCAGAAAGGGCTCCGCCTGGTCTTTATCTCCTTCTCTAAGATTCGTCAGTTCGCGGGCCATCCATTTCGACTTTATACCGGGGAACGGCTTTCCGACATGGTGGAGAGCATTCGCCAGAACGGGATACTCATGCCGCTGATTATCCGCCGTATCTCAGATGGCGACGTGTACGACTATGAGATGCTCTCCGGCCACAACCGAATGAACGCGGGGCAGATTGCTGGCCTGGACGGCGCCTGGTGTCTGATCAAAGAGGGGCTGTCCGACACGGAAGCTCTGATGTATGTGGTGGAAACCAACATGCTCCAGCGGTCCTTCAGCGACTTACTCCCCAGTGAAAAGGCGGCGGTGCTCGCCCTGCGGTATTCGGAGATGTTTTCCCAGGGTAAGCGAAACGACATCCTTCGGGAACTGAAAGCTTTGGAGGGCGGCGGGGAAACTTGTGGAAGTGACTTCCACAAGTCCAAAAACCGGGATACCCTGGGTGGGGACTATGATCTCACCGGGCGTCAGGTGGCCAACTACCTGCGGATCAATCAGCTGCTGGACTGTCTCAGGCTCAAACTGGACGCCAAACTTCTGACCCTGGCCTCCGCTGTTTCTCTCTCCTACCTGAGCAGGGAGAATCAACTGGCCGTATTCGCCGGGATGAACCGGTATCCGCGTAAAATGTCGGACGCCCAGGCAGCGGGCCTGCGTAAACTGGCGGAGACAGAATCCCTTACCGAGCAGGGTGTCGTTGACTTTCTGCGTAACCCCAAGCCTTCCGGTCCCAAAGCAGTCAGTATTGGGAGAAGTCTTTACTACACCTATTTCAAGCCCGGAACTCCTCAAAAAGAGGTGGAACGGATCATCGGGGAGGCCCTGGCCCTATATTTCGGACAGGTAGGGGAGGAATCAGCATGATACAGGTCACACCCATATCCCTGTCGGACTGCCCTGATGTGCTCCAGTCGGAGGTCCAGAGCAGGCTGGATGAGCCGGACAGCGAGATCCTTTCCATTACAGTGACAGAAAGCACTCCCTACAAAGACAAAACCAATATCTCCAGGCAATACCGGGTCATCATGAACCGGCTGAATCTGGTGTCTGTCCTGCACTGTTACGACGACGGTGTTTTGAAGGACAAGCTGTCTGTAAACCAGCTGATTTGGGGCGATATCCTGGAGATCATCCGGACGGCTCCTGACAGCTCATCCTTGGGTGAACTGCGGAAAGCGGTCCCGGAGCAAACTAAAAAGCGTTTATCCCTATAATTTATCCATATAGCTTGGCCCCTGTGTGGCACTCACACAGGGGCCGGGCTTTTCTTTTGCAAAAAACAGGAGGTGCAACGACTATGACAGGACAAATTGCCAAACGGAGGCCGGACCCCTTTGATGGGTCCTCCGGCGCCCGCTTGAGCAGAATGGGGCTGCTCACAGGAGCGGGAGATGTGGACGAAGCCGCTATGCAGGGGTTTATCCATATTTTTGCGGCTTCATTTTTTGATGATCTCTGCGATACCTATGAGTCTCTGGAGACTATCTCCAAAATCACAGCTGCATTCTGCGAGCTGGAGGAGCGGAACGACCCGCAGCGTATTTTCCTGCTGCTGTCCCTCCAGTATGACGCATTGCGCAAGCCGCTGCCCGATCCGGTGTGGTGGCTGGCGGGCCATGCCCCGGCGCTGACACGGTTCTCGCTGGGGTTTACCGCATATCTGTCACAGCTGATGGCGGATGTGGAGAAAAAGGAAAAGGAGGCCGACCCCCGTGAAATTATGGATCACAGCCCCAGGTGAGGGAACTCCGCCCCTGTATGCGTTTCTGGACAGCCTGGAGGAAAAACAGCGGCAGAAAATATTTTCCTTATTTGCTCTGCTGCTGCAAATGCCGGAGGCGGCAATGCGGGAGCCCTATGTGAAGCATTTTGGCATTGAGCGGTATCAATCGCTCTATGAACTGCGGGCCAAAAGCAAGAATATGATTCGTATTATCTTCACGCGGATGGAGAATGGCGACACTTTGTTTTTGACCCCATTTATCAAGCGGCGGCAGCGCGACACAGAAAAGGCGCTGGAGCACTCACTCAGACTGCTGGCGGAATTTCGGGATCATCCGGAATACGCAGTAGAATATAAAATCAGGGAGGAATCCAAATGAAACCCATCGTACCCATCACCCTGGCAGCCGCGCTGGCGTTGTCCAGTGCGGTATTTTTCTGGAGAAGGAGGAACCGGAGATGAAAAGACTGCTTACCTGTCTGCTGCTGGCGGCGGCCCTGGTGACCAACGCCTGCGCCCTGGAGGTGCCCACCGACACCACCATCCAGAATCTCAATGGCAGCCAGCAGCTCATCAAGACCTACACCCTGCCCCCCGGTGCCGACCCCCAGCAGCTCATCGAGGAACCCTTTGACCAGGAGGGCTGGTGCTACACCTTCGCGGACATCGTGAAGGAGGAGAACCAGGTGTCGGACCGGAAGTACCACACCGAGACAGTGACCCTGGAGACGGACACCAAGGACCTGGGCAAGATCCTGGAGCAGTTGGATACCACGCTGGATTACAACGACGGCATTTACTCCGGTGTCCTGACCCTGGACCACACTACCATCCGTACCGAGGCCGCCGGTTACACCAGCCAGGCCAAGAATGTTACCGCTACCAAGACCATCGGGCCGCTGGACCGCAACGACATGTCCTACATCCCGGCCACCACTGTCAAGGACGGTGTGACGCTGAACCTGTCCAACGTAGACTGGCAGGTCATCGGCACCGATCTGGTGGGCGATACTCTGTCCCCGGCCTCCTATCAGGCTGTGGCCACCTACTCCGGGAAGTCCTACCACAAGGTCGCCACCGGGTACGTCACCTCTGCTGACTACACTGGTGAGGTCACCCGAAGCGATGTAGAGAGTATCACCTACAAGGTGACCTACCTGGGGACAGAGATGGAGGGCTCTGGCCTAATCGCCAACCGGGGCGGCATCAGCGTGGCCGGTCTGCCCGGGAAGGTCCTACCCTACGCCTTGGGCGTCCTGGGGGTGGGGACAGTCGCTACCCTTGCGGTGCTGCTGTTCCGCTCCCGCCGGGCCCTGCGGCAACTCCAGGAGGAGGAACTGGAGGACGAATCTGAACACGAACAGGAGGAATCGACATGAAAAAGCTGAACATTCTGACCCGAGCGATCTTGCCCGCGCTGGCGTTGCTGGCCCTGACCCCCTCCGCCTACGCAGCGGCGGACTACTCCTTTACTACGGATGCCCCCCAAGACTACTACAAGAGCACCAGTTATGAGGATGTCTACGGCAGCCAGTATAACTATGGTGGCAGGAACGTAGTAGACTACCAAATTCCAGAGTTGGAGTACGGTGTCCAGTCCACCACCATGACCGGCGTGATGGAGCATACCATCCTCCCCGGCCTTCAACAAACTATGGCTACAGGTGGGGGTGGTTATGGAGTGGCTGGCGGCGGGCCTATCACCGTTCTGGTAGAGGCCAGTAGTCCCGGCTCCACCACTCAGCCCCCCACTGTTCCCACTACCCCCACCGTCCAGCAGCCCGCCTACACCAGCTTGGACGGGATGGCCTACAAGGACGGCAGCATCGGCACCATCAAGATTCCGTCCCTCAAGATCAGTATGAAGCTGTGGGAGGGTGAGACTAACGCCAGCATAAAGAAAGGCTTGGGGCACTATAGCTCCACCTCCGCCTGGGACGGCAATGTCGGAGCGTGCGGCCATAACCGGGGGACCAAGTACGCTATCGGCTCCATCAAGAACTTGGAGCGAGGAGATACCATCACCTACACCACCATCTATGGGACCCGTACCTATGCGGTTGAGACGGTAAAGGTTATCTCCAACACCGACTGGAGTTATCTCCAGGCCACCTCTGACAACCGCATTACCCTGACCACCTGCCTGGCTGACCACCCGGAGAGCCGTGTCGTTGTACAGGCGGTGGAGGTCCGTTCATAAAAGGTTTACAAACGACTTTTTGAGCGTGAATCAGCCAAAAATTGTAGGCAAAATAAAAACAATTACACAAATCCAGCTAAGTCCAAAATATCGGGAAAGGGATTTAAAATAATCCTTTGACAGGGGGCAAGTTTCGTATTATGCTCAAATTATACCAGGAAACAAGCAAGAAAAGTTGAGTTATGAGCGTGAAGGGAGTGTTGAAAATGAAACGGATCTTGACCTTGCTGCTGTGTACTGCACTGGCGTTGTCACTGGCTGTACCTGCCCTAGCCGCAGGCGTTCAGACAGAGCAGGAAACGGCGGCCGCCTGGCTGAAGGAGAATGGAATCCTGACTGGCGACCAGAACGGTAACCTGAACCTTGGCTCTGGCCTGACGCGAGCGGAGCTGGCTGTGATTCTGACCCGGCTCTCCAATGAAACCGGAGATATGGACCGGAACGTAGCTTACTACCGGACCATTTGCCCCTTTACCGATGTTCCGGAGTGGGCAATGCCCTTCGTCGGCTACTGCGCTGAAAAAAAGCTGATGGCTGGATACGGAAACAAGCTGTTTGGTCCTGGCGATCCAGTAACTCCGGCAGCAGCCTGTACCGTCATGCTCCGGTATCTGGACTGCCCCGCCAGCCAGTGGACCTACGCTACCGCCTGTGGCAAGGCGTCTGAGCTGGGCCTGCTCCCAGGAAGTGCGGCAGAAGGGCCTTCTATTACCCGAGGAAATATCGCTGTCCTGATCTATCGGGCTCTGAACGGCGGTAACGCAGGAAGCGTGTCTACCGCGTCAGGCTTCAGAGACGGCTACCTCACCAATGGCAAACCCATTACGGAGGAAAATGTGTTGGAGCTGCTTCAGCAGATTGAGAAAGATTGGCCCATCGGCACCATCTGGGGGACTCACAACACCTTGAACACTCACAAGAACGAGGTCCCCAGCAGTATCAGCGGCCAGATTATGCGCAGTTATCACGTCAGCAATACCTACGGCTGCGGGGCCTATGCCAGCATGGTAAGCTCCTTGATCTTTGGGGACACTGCCAACCCTGGACGCAAGCTGGACAACATTAGTGAATTGCGGCCTGGTGACATTGTGTTTGTAGTTAGTCCGGATGGAAAGGTAGGCCATGCAGTTATTTCACTAGAGTCACCAAATGAAGAAGGGCGATTCCATTATACCGATGGAAACGGCGGAGAGACCATTTGGTGGCCAGATAAAGACCATGCAAATCTCAGAAGTTATAGCTTGACCGGGTTCAGTGGTGGACAAATCCCCCATCACCTCGAGGTCTGGACGCGTTACCCAAAGGGCACACCTTATACGGGAAACAGCGTTGAGGTATGGCCCAAAGATAACAGTTAAGGAGGACAAATGCACTTAAAGCCACCAATTCCTCACATGAATAGTCCCAATCACATGCGAGGTATCAAGACTATAAGGACTGCACAATTCTGTGTGGTCCTTTTTTGCACCCAAAATCCGCTATAAGGAGGAAAATTTAATGTTGCAAAGCATAAAAACTCACTGGAGACGGACAATCTCCGGTTTGCTGGCAGTCATTATGGCAGCCGGTATGCTCCCGGCTGCAGTCTTCGCTGCCGACACATCGGATGGCAGTTCCAACCCCTACGCCCCCACTGGCAGCTTCGAGCTGAATGTGGCAGGCGCTACCGCTTGGAACGGCGGCGATGAAGCTCTCACCGTCTATAAAACCGAGAACGGCACCGCTCAGGCAACCACCATTCCCACCGCTGTGCCCTTTGCCCTTCTGGAGGACAAGGGCGGCGACAGACTGAAGGTCGGCTACCAGAATGGCGGCTGGACAGGCGGCACCCTGGATGGCACCGGCTGGGTTGACAAGGACAGCATCCTGGTCAATCTGCCTGATGTGCTCCCAAGCATCACCTATGACCGGGATAGCGGCAAGCAGTTCAATTCCCGGCTGACCCGGTTTGAATATGCCATTCCCGGCAGTTACGCCCTGGCCGAACAGCTGGCCCTGCTTCAGCAAGAGGCCATGAGCAGCGGCGAAACGCTGGTGGTCTGTCAGTCCGGGCAAAACGTGAGTATCAACCGGGCCAAGGGTGACCCTATCCAACTCCACAACTATACTTTAGATGGAGTGAGGTACCAGAAGTTCGACGCCTGGACAGAGTATGAAGCGGCGGACAACAGTCTGAGCGACCTCAGCTACAACCTGCCTTTCTCCGTGGACCGGGCATGCAGTGCAGACCCCAGCGTCACCCTGGCGGTGTTCTGCCCGCAGAGTGTCAAACGAGCCCCCTCCAAGGTCAGCGCCAGTGATCCTACTGGAGGTGTGGGCGCTTACAACCCTGGCAGCCCTGGAGGAAAAAAGCCAAGTACTTCCAATGTGGATTGGAAAACCGATCCAGATCGGACATTTCTCAGATTCACTTTAATTGAATTTCCCCAAGGCGTTGTGACTGACATCAGCACCGATGACTGGAGCACCTGGCATACCGTCGGTACTCCCCTCAACGTAGTTTGGAGCAAGGGCTGGTCCGCCGATGAATGCCGGAGCAAGGTTACCTGGTATAACTCTCAGGCGGTACGCTATAACAGCGTGGGTGCAGATGCCGCTCAACTGATGGCTGGCCCGTCTGTAGCGCATGGCGTGTATTCTTATGAAGCAACCAGCGGCCACAACAAACGCTGGGTAACAACTGCCGATGAGTTTCAGGCGGAGAGCGGTATCACCGACCAGGAGAAAGAGCAGATGTTCCACTGCAATTCCAACAGTTGGTCCAGCGGCTGGCGGGATGGTGACTACACCTCTATGTGGGGCACCGACGCTGAGTCTGTCACTCCTGGAAACCTTTATAAGGTCTACAAGGCCAACGACGCATTTCTCTATCTGCTGAACCGTCTGAGCGAGGGCGATGACGGTGCGGGCGGCGATGTCGCTGGCTGGAGTAAAGATGAAGCGATGGAACGGTGGTCGGAGTATGTCCATGATGCGGACGGCAATCTGCGCACTAAATACCGGATTATTGTGGAGACAGGCGGCATCTTTGTGGACCCGGACGGTGGCCGTCGCGCCTACACCCTGCGGGACATGATGGCTTACACGCTCTACAATAACGAAGGCAGCGGAAAGGGCAGTCTCATTCATGACCAGATGTCCACCATTGTAAACATGGCCCGCTGGATGCACCAGGGCAAGGACAACCAGTTCCTGGAATATCCGCTGGACGAAAACGGTAGCCCTACCGGTGAGGAACTGCACTCCACCAACGGTTTCCGGGAGTGCGACAGCTACGTGGATACTATTCAGTACGCTAGACCCATTCGGGATACCATCTTTTCAGAACGGCGTTCCTTTGGCCTTCATATATTCAGTCCCTTTAACTTTGAAAGTGAACCATTAAGGCCATCTTTGGAAGTAACCAAAAAAGCGGGGGCAGAAATTCCATCAGGTGAGGAATGGAGTTTTACTATAAACTATACGGCTGGTTCCCCCACCAGCTATACAGCTACTAAAGCTGTAACAGAGACTGCAAATGGCCTGAAATTTACGCTGAAAGCCGATGAAACAATCCATATTGATTTTGTAGCTGATCCATCTTTCCGCTGTGAGGTAACAGAGGATGATTCCTCCAAGCTGACCAGTATTACTGGCACAGGCGGCGTTGCTGATATGACAGCGAAAAAGTTCACCACCACCAGTAGTATTGCCAAGGCCACCTTTACTAATGGGACAGAGCCGCCCCCGCCTCCGCCGCCCCCTGATGAACCTACTCCCGGCAAGGCGATCCTGTTCAAACGGGACGCCAACACCAACAAGGGAGTTGGTCCTGCCACATTCAAGTTCAGCTCTGTGGTAAACGGGGTCTATGAGTTTGACACCAACGCCTCTGGTGAGCTGGAGGCCGTCCAGTGGTGGGACCCCACGGAAGCGGCGGGCAAGTATATCAAGCCCGGAGAGTACGTCGTTTCTGAAATCGTACCGCCCCCCAATTATGAACCCACCAGCGAGGTCCAGCAGATCAAGCTGGAGCTGGACGCGGACGGAAACCCAATCCCCGCCGGGCCCCTTGTTTTCAAGAATTTGGCCAAGGTCGGACTACGGGTGTTAAAGTATGACCGGCAGAGCCACCAGCCCATGAATGGGGTCACCTTTGAAATTTTCCGCAACGGGACTTCCATCGGCCGGTATGAGACAAAGGGCCAAGGTGAAATCTTACTGACCGGCATCGAGCCCGGAACCTACCGGGCCGTGGAGGTGGACACTGGTGATGAGGGTCACATCCTGGATACCAGCTATCAAGAGGTGGAGCTGGTCGCCGGCGGCGGTATAAAAGAGCTGATTTTCTTCAATGACACCAAGCCAGGCATGAAACTGGTGAAGGTGGACAGCTCCGACCCTTCCAAGACAATCCCCAACGCTAAGTTCCGCATCCGGGCAGTAGACGGGAGCTTTGGGCCGCAGGAATTTGTGACCAACGGCAGCGGAGAAATCGACCTGTCCAATCTGCCTATGGGGGCCTATGAAGTAACTGAGGTGGAGTGCGCTGGGTATGTTATTGACGATGCCCAGCGCATTATACATCTGAAAGCAAATGACACAGCCCAGTTTGTCTTCACCAATACGAAGAAGCCCGGTTTCCGCTTGGTAAAGACCAGTGCAGACGGTGCTCCTCTGGATGGCGTAACCTTCCGGATTGCCCCTATTGGGGATGCCGGCCGCTCCATTGACCGTACCACACAAAACGGTGGTGAGATTCTGGTGGAGGGCCTGGAGCCGGGTATCTACTCGGTGCAGGAAACCGCCACTCTGCCCAATCACATTCTGGATACAACGGAGTACCATGTTGAGCTGTCCCCCGGCAAGACATCGGAACTGCGACTGAGCAACGATAAGAAGCCGGGTTTCCGCCTGATCAAGACCAGCGCGGATGGCACTCCTCTGGATGGCGTTACCTTCCGTATTTCCAAAATCGAGGACGGCAGCCGGTATCTGGACCGCACCACCAAAAACGGCGGTGAGATTTTTGTGGAGGATCTGGAACCAGGAATGTAGTCTGTGACTGAGATTGCCACCTTGCCCGATTACATTCTGGATGAGACAGAGCACCATGTTGAGCTGTTTCCTAACCGGACATCGGAGCTTCGGCTGAAGAACGACAAGAAGCCCCTGCTTATCCTCTCGAAAATTGACGCAGACAGTCAGGAGCCCATACCCAACACTGTTCTGACTGTCAAGGCCCTGGACGGAACTTATCAGGACAACTGGAAAACCGGACCGGACGGAACCGTTTCTCTGCGGGTGGACCCCGGTGTGTATGAGGTAACGGAAAAGTCCGTTCCCTCTCCCTACTACATCCCGGACAAAGACGCTGACCGCACCCAGACCATTACCCTGGGCGCAAATGATGAAAAGACCCTCGTGTTCCGCAACCGCAAAGCGCCTGAATTGACGATCTTCAAGGAAAATTCTATCACCGGGGAGCCAATCGAGCACGCTAAATTCCACATCACCTATACCAGCAACGGCGAGGCGGCGGAGGCCCCCGCCACCATTGACTATGGCGAAGCGTTTACCGACTCCAGAGGCGAGATCAAAGTCCACGAGCTGGGCAAGCGGCTGTACCCCGGCGAATTCACCATCACCGAGGTGGAACCGGCGGACGGCTTCCAGCTGAAGGAACCCATTACACAGACGGTTATCATCCACGGCAATGAGAGCAAAACTGTCCGGTTCCAGAACACCCCTCTCAGTGCGTTGGTTGTATGGAAGTACGATTCCGTGACGAAGGAGCCAGTTGAAGGAGCCATTTTCCAGGTCAAGTATATGTCCGGGACCAGTGGCAGCGGCGGCACGGTGATCGGTACCTATAAAACCGGCCCTGGGGGTTCCTTCACCATCAACCGCCTCAAAGCGGGCGCTTACCTCGTCGAGGAATTGGCCAGCGACAGCGACCACGTCATGGAAACCGCACCCCAGACCGCCTATATCTCCGGCAAGGAGCAGGATGTGGTGCAGCTCTACTTTGGCAACAGCCCCAAGGGGGCCATTTTAATCAAGAAGATAGATTCTATGACCCATGAGCCGTTAAGCGACTGTGAATTTTTTATCACTGACAGCCACGGGACCATGCTGGGCGACGCCAACGGTAAGTTCGTGACGGACAGCGCCGGTACTATCCTGATCTCCAATATCGCCCCCGGAACCACCATCGTGGTGCGTGAAACAAGGGCCAAGGAGAACTATATCCTGGACGACGTGCCCCAGACCGCCACCATCAAGGCGGGCCAGACCGTCACCCTGGAGTTCCGCAACAAGCCCAAGGGGTCTGTCACGCTCTATAAATTCAGCAGCGTGGACCGCCGGACTCCCCTGGAGGGCGTGGGCTTCAAGATCACCTTCGCGGATGGTCAGGTCGTGGACAACATCGGCGGCAAGCTGTCCTCTAACGGAATTTATTATACCGATTCCGAGGGCCAGATCAACATCAGTGGTGTGACCGGGACGCTGATTTTTACCGAAATCTCCAGCATTCCCGGCTACCTAATCGACGAAAACCGCAAGAGTCAGACCATTGTGGTGAATCCAGGAGACCACCAGAGCGTGTACTTTTACAACATCCCAGAGAACACCCTGATCATCGAAAAGTATATCGAGGAGGAAGGCAGCGAGCACAAGCCGCTAAAGGGCGTCACCTTCCTTGTGACCGATTCCAGCGGGGCCGTCATCGGCAACAGCAACGGCGAGTTCATCTCCGGTGAGGATGGCCGGGTGGTCATCGCCGGCGTACAGCCCGGTACTACGGTCATCGCACGGGAGATCAAGGTTCCTGACGGCGTGGTGCTGGACGGCACACCCAAGACCATCAAAATCAGCGACAGCGGGGCGAACATCCTCCGCTTCTATAACAAGAAAACCGGATATTTGGTGGTCCGCAAACTGGATTCTGTTACAAAGCAGCCGCTGGCAGGCGTTGAGTTCGAGCTTACCTACGCTGACGGCAGCTTCGTGGACGACGCCTTTGGCCATCTGTCCAGCAAGGGCCGGTTCACGACCAATGACGCTGGAGAAATTCGGGTCCCCGTGGTGGGAACGGTCGTGGTCAAGGAGGTCAAGACACCCCCCACCCATGTCATCGACACAGCCACTCAGATCCAGACAGTTAAGGTGAATCCCGCCGACACGCAGACGATCACCGTGTACAATGAGCCCCTCTGTTCTTTGACGCTCCGAAAACTGGACGCAGTCACCGGGAAGCCTGTACCCAACACTGCGTTCACCTTGAAGGACGGCAACGGGACGGTCTTGGGCCGCTACACCACTGGGGCGGACGGGACTGTGACTGTAACCGGCCTCATGCCCAATTCCACCGTCGTAGTAGTGGAAACCAAGGTCCCCTCCAATTATGTTCTTGACCCCACACCCCGGACTATCATCGTCCGCAACGGCAGCAACAGCGTATCCAGCGGCGGAGCTGGTAACGGCGGGAACACAGGCACAGTTGGGGGCGGCGGCAATGACCTGACTGTGGAGAATCTGCCCAAGACCACGCTGACCATAGAAAAATACCTTGAAACTGAAACTGGTGAACAGCCCTTGAAGGGTGTGACCTTCTTGGTGACGGATTCCAGCGGTGCGGTCATCGGGTCCAACAACGGGGAGTACATTTCCGATGAAAACGGCCGCATTGTGATCCCCAATCTGGAACCGGGAATTACTGTTACCGCGAAGGAACTCAAGGTCCCGGACGGCGTGGTGCTGGATTCCACCCCCAAGAGCATTGAGATCAAGGGCGGCGAAGGTGGGCAGACGCTCCGTTTTGTCAATAAGCCTACCGGGTATCTCGTTATCAAAAAACTGAACAAGCTCACTTCTGAGCCTTTGGCTGGGGTGGAGTTCAAATTGAGCTATGCTTCCGGCGAGTTCGTGGATGACGCCTATGGACATCTGTCCTCCCTGGGACTCTATAAAACCGATCTGAATGGAGAAATCCGGGTCCCGGTTGTGGGCACCATCGTGGTCGAGGAAGTCAGGACCTTGCCCGGATTCACCATCGACCTCGGAACAAAGCGGCAGGTGGTCACGGTGAATCCCGCAGACACCCAGACGCTCACCGTCTACAATACCCCTGGAACGACGCTCACGATTCAGAAGCTGGTGACTGGCACCAAGGACAAGCCTCTGGCCGGAGTCGAGTTCCTGATCACCGATAGCAGCGGCGCCTATGTTGGCCCCAACAAGGGCATCTACAAAACGGACGAATATGGCCGCATTGTACTCTCTGATTTGAAGCCGGGCACGGTTATTACGGCGAAAGAAACCGCCACAGTAGACGGGTTCGTGCTGGACGGTACGCCGAAGTCCATTGAGATCAAGGAGGGTGAGGCACAGACCCTGACCTTCTACAACACCCCTGTGGGCGGCCTGGAGCTGATTAAGGTTTCCGAGTCGGACAAATCCCAGCGCATCAAGGGCGTGACCTTTGAGATCCGAGAGATGGACGGCGGGCTGGTGGATACCATCACCACTGGGGATAATGGCCGGGTATTCCTGCCCATGGACGCCGGCGATTTCTATGCTGTGGAGATCGAGGCGGCGGAGGGATTCAAGATCGACAGCACGCCCCACTACTTCACCATCCAGGACGGCAAGACCACCACTCTGACCGTGACCAACGCCCCCTTCTCAGGCATCATTATTCATAAGGTGAACAGTGTCACCGGCGAGGGAATCTATGATGTAAAATTCCTGCTCTATGACCAGAACAAGAATCCCATTGGCGAGTACACCACGGACGATGGCGGGTATATCTACATCGACGACCTCACCGTACAGGGCAAGGGACGGCTTTATATTCGTGAATTAGAGGCGGCCCCCGGCTATGAGCTGGACAAGGAGTACAAGACCGTCTATGTCCAGCCGGGCAAAACCATTGAGATTACCTGGGAAAACGTGCCCATCACAGGCCAAATCCAAGTCTGCAAGTACGCCGCCGAGTACAACGAGGTCACCGGCACACCCGCCGGCGCTCCCCTCCAGGGCGCTGTGTATGAAATCAGCGAGGCCCGCAGCGGAAAAGTGGTGGACTATATCAACACGGACGCCCGCGGCGTGGCCGCCTCCAAGCCCCTGCCTTTGGGCCGGTATAAAATTGTTGAGGTTACCGCTCCCGCCTATTGGCAGGTCAGCGGCAAGACCTTTGATGAAACTTTGGAGTATTCGGGCCAGATCATCAAGGTGAGCGACTACGATAAGCCCTCCAATCTGGGTGTGGTTATCACCAAACGGGGCAACAACCAGGTGCTGGCCGGGAGCCAGATGCGGTATAATTTCACCATCGCCAACACCAGCAACGTGCCACTTTCTGAGTTTTACTGGCATGATCGTATTCCCACCGACGCGGCCCGGGCCACGGTGTTCACCACCGGGACCTACAGTGCCCGGCTGAATTACCGTATCCTCTACAAGACCAACTATTCCGGAACCTACCAGGTACTGGCGTCCAACCTGATTACCAGCAGCAGTTACTCCTTCAGCCTGAACGCCATTCCCATGCAGGCAGGCGAGTATGTCACGGATATTTACTGTGATTTCGGTAAAGTGCCTGTGGGCTTCCAGTCCACCAGCAATCCCACGCTGACGGTTCAGGTTCTGGGCACTATCGCCAACGGCTATCAGATCATCAACCGGGCTGACGTGGGCGGCAAGTATCAAGGGACTTGGCAGACCGGCCAGGCTAGCTGGGTCACTGTCGTGCGCAAGCTGACCAACACAGTTATTCCCACGCTCCCCAAGACAGGCTACTAAATCAAAAGAGGGACGGTCCTCTTCAAAAGAGGATCGTCCCTACGGTTTAATGCCTTATGAACTGTGCGTCAGCAAAAGGAATCCCGTCTGTATCTGTAATATATCGCTCTGCCCGCATATGCAAATCATACTTTTCCCGCAGATTGGCGATGGTGTCCATCATTGGGGAAGCGTGGTGCATATCAATGGAGACTTGATCCTTCCAGATGTCAATCAGCAAAACTGTCTCAGGATCGTCCATAGGAAAGAAATAGGAATACCGCTCATTTCCACTCTCCTGACGGATCAAACCGGCGGTCCCGCTGCGTTCCATTTCTTCCGCAAACTTGCGGGCATTCCCGTTTTCTCCTGTATAGTACAGATTTATTACGATGCTCATAAGAGAAGTCCTCCTATTGTTTACTCTATCCTATCAACGAGGTGACCAATTTGAACATAGAATCCACATTTACTGTCCTGCGCCGGGAACAGCTTTTAATTGACCAGTCTCCCCACAGCGTACAGTTTGAACACCTGACAGAACGGCTTCTGCGTGCCTTTTCCGCCGCTGCTCTCATTCCACCGCTGACTGCGGAAGAAATTCATCTCTATGCCGCTCTTGCCCTGCTCCATGATGTGGGCAAACGGGCCATCCCGCAGGAAATCCTTAACAAACCCGGCCAGCTGACCCAAGAGGAATTTTCCATCATGAAGTCCCACACTACTCAAGGCTGTGACCTGCTGGAGCGTATCCCGGAACTCCGGGAATGCGAGGTGTTTCCGCTGATCTGCGATGTGTGCCGCCACCACCATGAGCGTTGGGACGGAAACGGCTACCCGGACCGGCTGGCCGGGGAGAAAATCACTCCCTGGGTGCAGGTGGTGGGGCTGGCGGACGCCTTTGATGCTCTCATTCACCCTCGGGTCTACAAACCAGCCTATCCCAAAGAACAGGCCAGCGACATGATTTTGTCCGGGGCTTGCGGTATCTTTAATCCGCTGCTCCTGGCCTGCTTCGCCCGGCACATCGGTGAAATCTCCCAGACTGTCTACTCCTCCGCTGGCTGAGTTTGCTTTTTCTTACGTTTAGGGGCAACGCTGTCATAGCTCAATTCCAGCAGCGGGATGATTTGGTCATCGGAAACGGAGTCGTCCAGAACAATAGAGATCCAATGGTTTTTATTCATGTGGTATGCCGGGAAAAAACCTTTCGTCGAGAGAAGGGAACCAATCATGATGGTATCGCATTTTATGTCCATGATGTCGAGGGCTTCGCCACTTGGCAGGCCCAGCTTTTCCGGGAGAACGCGCATCATGGCAGCATACCACTTCTTACTGGTGGGATGGCGGAATACTGCATTGCCTGGACTGTCTGCCCAAAGATATTCCGCCTCCGTTCCGAAGGTTTCCTGTATGTACTGTGTGATACGTCCACGCTGCGAGTATTCAGCCATTTTCATCCCCCTGGAACTCTTTCAAGTGTTCCTCATACTCCTGCCGCTCCATCTCGTTGGCCTCACGGACAGCGTATTTCCCACAGTCGGGGCACTGCTCCGGCTCAACAGTGCGGCTGAAGATAAAGCGGCACTTATCGCATACAAAAATCATTTTCATCACCCGGAGAATCAGTATATCAGCTTTCTTGCTGATTATCAACTGTCAATCCCCGCAGGAAAGAGTGGCCAGGCCGCTCTATTTTTACACCCGAAGGAGGGGTATCTTTTGAAGAAACAAAACTTTTGGGGGCGGCTCGGCCCCCGGCTCCCCAAATATTACACCCAGACGATGGTGGCAGTCGTGCTGTGCGCCTGCATGGTGACGCCCGCCTTTGCCCTGGATGATATGTGGACTGTCGCCAACCGGATCATCGTGGATGTGTACGGAAAAATCGCCGGCGTCAGTACTGTCCTGGCTGGCCTGATGTCTGCTGTGGCCGTGGTGGGCGCTAAGCTGTCCAATAACCAGCACAAGGTGGATCAGGCCTGGGACTGGCTTAAACGTATCTGGATCGCCTGGATGATTATTAACGGGATCGGGGCCTTTATTGCCTATGTAACCCCGCTGTTTAGTGGCCTGGCTACCCTGACGCCCTGACCTTATCCCGCAGGAAATTATAAAAGGGGGGAGTTACGACTTTATTGTCAAAAGCAAAATGATAATTACAGATGTATTCAGTACAAATAAAAAGTACGACCTGATTTATACGGATCCTCCATGGCCGCAAAAGAAAGGAAATATTCGGAGATGCCGTCCCAATCAGGGCAGACAGCTTGATTATCCGACTATGTCGGTGGATGGCTGCTTTAAGACACAAGACCCGTTTTTTGCGCGAACAAGTGAAAAGCACAACATATTCATTTGGACAATAGACAAGTTTTTACTGGAAACATCAGTCCAGATGGAAAAACGTGGGTATAAACTCCATGCCCGTTTCATTTGGGATAAGGAAAATGGAATTGCACCTGCGTTTACTGTCAGATTCAGCCATGAATATCTGCTGTGGTTCTATAAGCCGAATAGCATTCTGATGCCGAGACGGGAATGTTTTGGCAAGTACACAACGGTTATGCGGGAACCTGCTTCATACCATAGCTGCAAGCCAGTTTGCGCCTACGAAATGCTGGAAGATATGTTTTGTGGCGCAGAGAGGATAGAGCTTTTCGCAAGGCGGCAGCGGCCAGGGTGGGACTGCTGGGGAAATGATATAGGAGGGATTGATTCTGCTTGAATTTATCTTTCAAGGCTTCTTTGAGTGGGTCTACAGCCTGATTCTGGACATATGGAATTATTTCACGTCGTCCCTTCTGGGCGTCATGAGTCTGGATTTTGCCTACTTAAAGACCCATATCCCCGTCATGGGGGACATACAGCAAATCCTTTTGGCTGTGGGCTGGGCGCTGCTGCTGGGCAACCTGGTGTTCCAGGCTCTGCGGAGCATGGCCTCCGGGCTGGGCTTCGAGGGCGAGGACCCCAAACTGCTCTTTGCCCGGACCTTTGTATTTGGCTTTCTGCTCCTGGCCAGTCCGCAGATCTGTGAGACAGTCCTGGGGCTGACCAGCACAGTGATTGCGCTGCTGGAAGTTCCAGACGCCATCAATGTCCAACTGGTGGATGGCAGCGTGATCGGTGTCTTTACCGCCTCCTGGATATTGGTTATTATCTTCGACCTTATTACCATGTTCATGGTGCTCTCTCTGCTGCTGGAAGTTGCGGAGCGGTATATGGTGCTGGCTATGCTCACCATCACCGCTCCGCTGGCCTTTGCCATGGGCGGCAGCAAGAGCACATCGGAGATTTTCGCCGGCTGGTGTCGGATGTTCGGCAGCATGTGTCTGCTCATGGCCACCAACATCGTCTTTTTCAAAATGCTGCTCTCAGTGGTGTCCACCGTCCCCAGCTTCCCGGATGTATTCCTGTGGATGGTGCTCATTATCAGCATTGTGAAGGTGGCGAAAAAAGCAGATGAGATCATCACCCGCATTGGCTTGAATCCGGCCATTACCGGAAACAAATCCAGCCTCCCCGGCGTAATCGCCTATACCGTATTCCGAACTGCTCTGTCCATGGTGACAAAGGGGGCGGCGAACGGGATCGGCGGCGCACTGGGGCTGACCGGAAAAGCGGCGGCAGGCGTTGGCAAGGGTGCCGGCGTAGGTAAAGGCGCGACAAGCAGAGCCTTCAAGGGTTTCGGTGCAGCAGGAGCGGCGAGCACAGTTGGCGGAATCGGTGGTGCTGCGGTTGGCGCAGCTGTAGGAGGAATCGGCGGAGCGGCGGCACAGGCAGCTGAAGGTCCCCGCTATGGCGGCGGTCGGGCACAGCAGTCCAACACTCAGCAGGAACATACTTCCCAAAGCCAGCAGACCCAGCAAAATACATCCCACTCCCAGCCTGGAACTCAACAGCAGACCTCAACGCGGGAGCGGACAACGGACAGCCGCACGATGGGACCGGGCGGCATGTTCCGCACAGATCAGTCCAGCAGGAAAACGTCCGTACAGCCCGGTACGCATCGGGCTCCCGGCTATGTCAGGCCGTCTGACGGACAGACAACAGAAAAATCCACTTCCCAGAGAAATTCTTCCAGCTCCACAGGATTCACCGGCTTCCACGGACCGCAGGGCGGCGGCTTTACAGGCAGCGCGCCCAGCAGAGGCGGTGGATTTACCGGGGGCCGGGGAGGCGGCTTCTTCAGGAACGCCCAGAAGGGCGGTGGTTTCACTGGCGAGGGTACTCCCCGTGGCGGAGGTTTCTCCAAGGATACCTCCAGGGGCAGCGGTTTCGCTGGTGCTCCCAGGGGTGGAGGCTTTACCGGAAAGGGTGTTCCGCGCGGCGGTGGTTTTGGCGGCAGTTTCAGCGATACTCGCAGTGGTTTTGGCGGAGCTGGAGCAAAAACAGAGACGCCCCGCGGCGGCGGTACGTTCGGCGGCCAGCCAAGCGGCACGGCCAGGGGAACCGGCTTTGGCGGTACATCCTCCAAAATCTCACAGAAAACAGAAGTCACCCAATCCGGCACAGCAGGAACCGGAACACCTCCGACTGCTGGTAAGCCTGGTGTCAGTGCGTCAGGTCCTCAGCCTGGTACAGCAGGAATGGGCACTCGCAGTACCCAGCGCCCCGGCACAGCAGGAATACCCCGCCGTCTCCAGCCGTGCCTTCGTTTGGGGGGCAGGGGGCCAGTCCGGCACAGCAGGAACACCGTCAGGCCTCCGGGAAGGGTAAGCCTCCAGTGAAAGGCGGCGGCCATGTCCCACGTCCCGGCATAGCAGGAACAGCGACACCTCCAGCCACCAAATTGTCCGGTGGCAGTGCGCCGGGCTCCCAGTCCGATACAGCAGGAAAGCAGGCCCGCAGTACCCAGCGGCCTCCCCCTACTGAATCCCGGCACAGCAGGAATATTCCGCTGTCCCCAACCGTGCCCCCGTCCGGGGCACAGAGCTCCAGTCCGGCACAGCAGGAACCGCGCCGGGCCTCCGGGAAGGACAAGCCCCCGATGAAGAACGACGGCTCCGTCTCTCGCCCCGGCATGGCAGGAACTGCGCCAAGCTCCCGTACACCACCGAGCCAAAAGCTGGGCGGCGGGCCATCGAAACAGAAGCCCACACGACAGACCAAACGGGAAGGAGGTCCCACAAGTGTATAGCACAAAAACTACATCTATCCTGCCCAAAATCATTTCAGGTGTTCTGGCCGCTGTTTTGCTCCTGCCCATGCTGATTTTCACGGCGCTGCCCAACACCATGTTCGGCTACAACAGCGCCATGGATCAGGGGGTGGCGGACTTTACCGCCTCCGCCCGGCGGCTGACCAACGCATACCAGAATATTGCACAGAAAAATCAATCAGCCCTGGAACGCTTAGTCAACAGCATCCTCCCCGGCTTCTCCGACTACGACGACTACCAGGTGACGGACGGTTCAGGGGGCATGAATCAGAACTGGCTTATCGCCATCGGTTCTGTCCGGTATAAGCAGGACCTTAACGTCATGGACGGCGACGCTCTGGAGGATTTGCTCTTTGGCAAGCTGGACTACTCCGCCTCCATCACTGACCGGGTGCTGAATATCTCCGTCTGGGACTTGACCCCGGAGGCCTACATGGACCGGCTGGGCTTTTCTCAGGCGGAGAAGGACTGGGCCTCGCTGCTCTACTCCGTCATGGAGGAGGACCAGCGGGTGTCCATCGGTGATACGGATGGCACAGGCTACTACGGGACCGACTACGGCGACATTGTATTTTCCAATGCTGAGACCCCCGTGGTCTACTACAATCAGACGGATGCCCGCTGGGGAAATAAATCCTACGGCAAGACCAGCACCATCGGCCGGGCGGGCTGTGGTCCCACGGCCCTGGCTATCGCTGTGGCCTCCCTGACCAATAATAAGGTTACACCCTACGATGTGGCCCAGTGGTCCGTGGCGAATGGTGGTATGTGCGAGGGCAGCGGGAGCTATCACAGCCTGATTCCCAACGGCGGCCGGCACTATGGTCTCACCGTCACCAACATTGGCCGGGATGGAAAAAAGCTGGTGGAGGCTCTGCAAGAGGGTAAGCTGGTCATCGCCATTATGTCCAAGGGCCACTTTACCAACAGCGGACACTTTATCGTCCTGCGGGGCGTTACCGAGGAAGGGAAGCTTCTGGTGGCCGACCCGGCCAGCGTCAAACGGAGCAACAAGGAGTGGGACCTGAGAATCGTCACCAGTGAGGCCAGCCGCAAGGTTGGCTCTGCCGGCGGACCGTTCTGGGTCCTGTCTCCATGAGAGGGGGCAAACACTTTGGAAGGAAAAACAAATCTGAGGGCGCTGCGTCTGCGGTATGACATTCCGCTGTCGGAGCTCTCGGCGGTCTCCGGGTTGTCCAACCAGTACATCAGCCGGGCGGAGCTGGGGGAAATTTCCCCCACGCCCCGCCTGGAGGAAAAGCTGGGGGCCGCTGTGGCCGCCGTGATCGCCCAGCGGCATGAGCGAATCGGCGCGTTAAAACGGAGCTTCATGGCCTGTAAAGGCCGTCTGCTCCAAAGGAAGGAGAGTGTCCCAGATGAATGAGACCTACTATATCCCTACCAACTTCACCGATGCCGGCCGGGTTATGGGACTGTTTGAAATTCGCAACATGATCGAGGCCGTCCTGCTCACCCTGCCCACCCTGTACCTGTGCGTCGTCCTGCTGCCCCTGGCTCTGACACCCAAGATCATGGTCACGCTGACCATCATCGTACCCATCGGCGGCTTCGGGCTCATCGGGATCAGCGATGACAGCCTGACCCGCTGGCTTGGCTGCTGGTGGCATTGGCGGAAAAAACGCCGCCTGATTTTTTACCGAGGGGAGTGCAAGAATTGAACGTAAAAGAACTGATTTTCGGCGGCATTGTCAAAACCGCCGGGGGCGGGGCCTGGCGGGACAGCATCCAGGCCTGGCTGCCCATCAAGAACATCGTGGGCGGGGTGGTAGTGACCCGGGATAACCGCTTTGTCAAGATTCTGGAGGTGCTGCCGGTGAACATCTACCTCAAATCGCCCAACGACCGGCAAAACATCATCTCCAGCTACGCCGCCTACCTGAAGATCGCCCCGGACAGTCTCCAGCTGGAGGCCCGGACGCTGCCCGCCGATACCGCCGCCTATGTGGATCGGATGCGGGAGTACGCCGAACACGAGGACAACGAGTGCTGCCGGGAGATGATCGAGGACAACATCACCCAGATTGGTGAGGGGGTGGCTAGCGACGCCATCCGCCACCGCTTCTTTCTCATTTTCCAGTACGAGGCCAACATGAAGTCTAAGGGCCACAGCGTTGGGGCCATCATCCAGCGGCTGAACGAGGAGGCGGACACCGCCCGGCGGTATCTGGACATGTGCGAACTGGAGGTGCTGGAGCCCCGCTTCTCCGATGATTTCATCCTGAAGCTGCTCTACGAGATCATCAACAAGCGCACCAGCCAGCGGGTCAAACTGCCCGAGGGTGTCTTTGACATGACTACTGCCATCCACGGGATTTATGAGTAATGGGCACGAAAAACAGCCCTCATCTGGTTTTCAAATGTTCCAAGGCCCAAACGGTGACCGGCTTAAAAATAGCATAAAGGAAATAACCCAAAGCTCCGCCGATTACATTCGTAATCAGGTCCGTGATGTCCGAGGAGCGGTCAAAAAACGGCTGTAAGATCTCAATACTAAAGCTCATTAAAAAGCAGAAAAACACCGTCACTCCAAATATGGCCCTTTTGCCCCGGGTCAGAGGAAACAGGAAACCAAAGGGCAAGGTCATGATAACATTCAAGACTACTTGCCTGAAAAAATCTCCTCTTCCCAAAGAAACATCAATAAATGGCACCAGATTCATGGGCTTATAGGGGTGGTCCAGCATGAATGGGATAGATACAATTATCGGCATCATAGTAAAAAAGAGCACTAACGAGAGATAGGCATATATGAGAGTGTTGACAAGCAGGACATCTCTGCCTTGGACCCGCCATTTCCTAAAAAAAACGAAAGCATACAGGAAAATCAACGCTATAAAGTCTATGAAATATTTTATCAGGTACTTCATTGTAGCAGTCCTTTCCATTTACCACTCTACTCAAATTCCAGTTTGTGACTGTTTCATTTTCTAAACTATATCATACTATCCGGCCCTGTTCAAGGTCTGAAAAATTGTGGTCGTAACATTTAGAAGGAGTAAAAAATGCAAAAGAAAACAGCAAAGCTACCAGCAAAGGTGGCAAAAAAGAAGAAACCTCCGGTCAAAAAGCAGGACCAGAAGTTTTCCCTCAAACGCCTAATCATGGGCGAGGAAAAGCCCGACCTCACCGAGCTGGAGGCTGGGTCCACCACCGTTCTGGACATTCTCTCTCCCACCACCATCGACACCAAGAGCCGGGACTACATCGTAGTGGACGGCATTTTTCATGCCTGCCTCTACGTCGCCGGCTACGGCTACTCCACTACCGTGGGTTCCTGCTGGCTGGCTCCGCTGGTGGAAGCCGGGGAGGGCGTCAACCTCAGTTTTATCTTCAAGCGCCAGTCCAAAGAAAAGATCTTGTCCAAGATCGCCCAGACCACCATGGTCAACCGCTCCCGGATGCGGGACGTGGGCGACACCCGCCAGGACTTCGAGGAGCTGGACAGCGCGATTAGTTCCGGACTCTACCTGAAGGATGCCATGAATCGAAACGGGGAGGATTTCTATTATATGCACACGCTCCTTGAGGTCACGGCGGAGGACGCTGAAACACTGGAGCAGCGGGTGACGGCGGTGGAGAAGCTGTGCGTCTCCATCGACATGATCGCCCGGCGCTGCGACTACAAGAACGAGCAGGCGTTTCTCTCTATGCTCCCGCTGCTGGCCCTGGACCCGGATGTGGAGCGCAAGTCCCGGCGCAACGCCCTGACAAGCGGGGTGGCCGCAGCCTTCCCCTTCGCCTCCTACGAGCTGAGCGACCGCAACGGTATTTTCCTGGGCCTCAATCTCTACAACCGCTCTCCGGTGTTCCTGGATTTTTTTGACGACTACAAGTACACCAACGGCAACTGCTGGATCGGCGGCTCCTCCGGGGCGGGCAAAACCTTTACCCTCCAGTGTCTAGGTGGGCGGCTGCGGCAGCAGGGCAAGCGGGTCATTTTCATTGTGCCGAAAAAAGGCCACGAGTTCCGCCCCCTGTGCGAGCTGCTGGGCGGGCTGTACCTACGGCTGTCGCCCTCCTCCAAAGACTGCCCCAACATCATGGCCATCCGGAGAAAATCCCTGGACAGCTATGCCGGGCTTCGAGACATGGCCGCCCGGGACGATTCTGTCCTGGCCGACAAGATTTCCCGGCTGATTATCTGGTATTCCCTCCAGAAGCGGGACCTCTCGGATGAAGATAAAAACCATCTGGATTCCTCTCTGGTGGAGTGCTACCGGCGGTACGGGATTACCTTCGACAACGCCACCATCACCGATGAAACCGGGGCTTTTGTGGAGATGCCCATCCTGCCGGACTGGTATGAAGTCCTCTCCGGCAACCCGGAGACAAAGCACCTGGCCGTAGTGCTGGCCCGATACGTTACCGGCTCCGCCTCGGCCATGGGTCAGCGCAACGATATTGACCTCAATAATAAGTACATCGTGCTGGACACCTCCGGGATGCCTGATGACCTGCTGCTCCCCGGTATCTTCTGGGCCACCGATGTGGCCAACGACCTGATT
>NZ_QWKI01000087.1 GCF_009911645.1 Pseudoflavonifractor sp. 60 | reverse complement strand
GGCGGCGACCTGTCCGCCCTCATCGCCGATGAGCTGTGGTCCCTGGTGGGGGCCAACTCCAACCCCCTGGCCGCTGGCTTCGTTCAGGAGATGGTCAAGACAATCCGGGGCTTGGGCGGGATTGCTGTAACCTCCACCCAGGGGATGCAGGACCTCTTTGGGCTGGACGGCGGCAAGTACGGCAAGGGCATTTTGGATTCCAGCCGCATTAAGCTGGTCATGCAGATGGAGGAACAGGAGGCCCGGCTTATCCAGGGCGTGCTTAACCTGTCCGAGGATGAAGTCCGACAGATCACCCGGTTCCGCCGGGGAGAGGGGCTTCTCTGCATTGGGTATAACCACGTCCCTGTTCAGTTCCACGCCACCGAAAAAGAGTACAACGCCATCACCACCTCGCCCACCGACCTGCGGGCCAGGGCACAACAGGAAAGAGAGGAGCAATAATATGCCGGATGTAAAAGAGATCATCAAGCAGATACAGCTTATCACCTACGGAGCTTACGGAGCCAGCGGCCAGGTGGCCGCTCTGCTGGGAGAGCCGGACAGCGATCCAAAGGCCGTGGCAAAGGCGCTGGAGAATACCGCCGCCCGGTTGGAGCGTGGTGTTGTGGAGTTGCGGGCCATCTGTGAAAGCAGTATGCCGCCGGTCTCCACCATAGGGCAAAAGCCCACCCTTCCGTCTCTGGATATTGCCGGACAGGTGGAGGTAAACGAGTTTGGCTGGCTTCATATTCAGCTGAACACCCTGCTGCCCCACTGCCGGTTTGCTCCGCCCCTCTGGCTGACGGACACCATCACCAGGCTGCTGGATCAGTACGAGGGCCGGCGGGGGAAACTGCCCGTGCTGGACCACGCCCTGTTGGTGATCGAGGAGCTCTGCGACGTGGATTCCCGCCAGGTCTACGATGAGGATAACAAAGGGTGGAAAGCTGTGAGCAACGCCATCAAGGGCAGGCTGGTCGCGGACGACGATCAGTTCAGCCTGAACGTCTGCCTGCTGGCCCAGCGGTCCCCGGAAAAAGTGTGCCATATCTATGTGCTGCCGGTGCAGGACGCGGGAGACTTTTTCTTTATGCGCTCAGATCATTTTCCCTTTTCCCGCTGACCTTCGGTTACATTGGAACCGCAAATTACGCTGTGACCTCCGGTTACAAACCATCGTCAAAACCCCGCACTATCGGTTACAATGGCGGTGCAAATCTGTATCTGACCATCGGTTACATCCATACGCTCGATGTAACCGATGATCAGCCCGTCTATTCCCTGAGACGCAAGGCGTTTCCCTCTCTATGCGTCTGGTTACAACGCAAAAATGTAGACCTCCTATGCCACCTTCGGTTACAATGACACCCCAATTTGAAAGGAGGAGTCAGATGGTATCAAAAATGTACCAATACCGTTTTGACTGGCTGACTGTACATTAAGACCAGAAAGGAAAGATGAAACATGAAAAAGAAAGTATTCGCGATGTTCCTTGCCGCCGCCCTGCTGTTTCTCGTCTCTTGCAGCGGCAGCACAAACAACTCTTCTGCCTCCGCCCCCGATCCCGCCTCCGCTGGCGGCAGCCCCGAGTTTGTCCTGAAGATCGGCCATGACCAGGGAGAATCCCACCCCTATGAAAACTTTGCCCAGGCGTTCAAAAGCTATGTGGAAGAGAAATCCAATGGGCGAATCCAGGTCGACATTTTCAACAGTGCTGTTTTGGGTTCTGAGACCGAGATGACCGAGAGTCTGCGTCTGGGCACACTGGACTTTCTGGTCAGCACCACCTCCAACTCCTCCAGTCTGATTCCCGAAATCGGTATCCTGGGTATGCCGTTCCTGTACCGCTCCACAGAGCACGCGCTGGCTGTTTGCAACGACCCTGATATCCTGGCCTACTGGCAGGACATCGTGGACAACTCCAACACCAACATCACGCTTTTGAACATCGCGCCTTCCGGCTGGCGCAACATCTACGCCACGAAGGCCATTGAGACCTTAGATGACATCAAGGGCATGAATCTGCGCTGCCAGCCCGCCGAAATCGAGACCAACATGTGGAAAACTCTGGGCGCCAACCCTGTCACCATGTCTTTTGGTGAGATATACACCTCCTTTGAGACCAATTTGATCGCTGCTGCAGAGAACTGCGCTACCTCCTATTATACCAATGCCCATTATGAGGTAGCTCCCTACTTTGTCAAAACCCAGCACACCATCATGATTCATCCCATCATGGCGTCTACCTCTACCATGGACAAGCTGGATGACGACCTGAAGCAGATAGTATACGATGCCGCAAAGGCCGGCGCCGAGGCCCTGTTTGAGGCCCAGACACAGAAGGATGAGCAGTATCTGCAGCAGGCTATCAATGAGCAGGGCGTCACTTATATTGATAATTTTGATATGAGTCCCGCCTATGATATCTGCTCCTCTCTGCACACGGAATACGCCCGGCAGCTGGGACAGACTGAGATGCTGAACACCATACTCAGCATGGCTTGAAGCGGAGCATGAGCTGATGTGCGATGACAACGCTAAATCCAGCCGTCTGGTGCATCCAGGCAGCTTAATCGATCAAAAAAGGAGATATCATGGGGCCTAAATACTACGATGAATTTGAGACCGGCGAGGTTTTTTTGACCGCCTCCCGTACCATTACTGAGGCGGATGTGGTCATGTTTGCGGGTCTGACAGGGGACTATACTGAGATCCACACCAGCAAACAAATGGCTGAAGGGACTCAGTTTGGACAACGGATCGCGCATGGTATGCTGGTTTTGTCCTATGCCCACGGCCTGTTTATGGCCATGAAGCTCACCACACCGACGGGTATTGCCTTCGCTTCCATCGACCAGTGGAAGTTCAAGGGTCCGGTTTTCTTTGGGGACACGATCCATGTAAAGGTGACCGTATCTGAGATGATTCCCAGCCGGAGCAAACCGGACCGGGGCATCATCAAATTCCTGTTCCAGGTGCTGAACCAGCGGGATGAGGTGGTCCAGGAGGGTTATAAATCCATCATGATGAAACGTGTCCCCAAAGAGGGATAAGGGAGGTATATCAACTATGCTGGAAGGAATCCGAGTTCTCGCCTTCACACATTTTCTGCAGGGGCCTGTCGCGGCCCAGATGCTGGCCGACATGGGGGCTGAGGTCATAAAAATCGAGGCCCCAAAGGGGGCCTATGAGCGCGGCTTTGCCCCTATGGACAGCTTCTATAACGGCGTGAGCGTGCTCCACCTGTCTGTCAACCGGAACCAGCGCAGTCTCGCCCTGGACCTGCGTACACCCGAGGGGCGCCAGGTCATTGAAGAACTGCTGCCTGAGACGGACGTCATTATCCAGAATTTCCGCCCCGGTGTGTTAGAAAAATACGGTTTGGGTTATGACCAGCTGAAAGACCGCTACCCCGGCTTGATCTACTGCAATATCAGCGGCTACGGTACGGACGGGCCCTATCGGAAGCTGCCCGGTCAGGACCTGCTGGCCCAGGCCAAGAGCGGCCTGTGCTGGTCCAGCAGTGTAGAGGGACAGGCTCCAGTGGCGCTGGGCACCGCCGTTATCGATACGCATGGCGCCGTCCTGGCCGCGTTCGGTATCGTGTCCGCTTTAGTCGACAAGCTGCGCACTGGGAAAGGCCACCAGATTGATTCTTGTCTGCTCAATGCCGCCATGCACTTACAGATTGAACCCCTGGGGGCCTATCTGTACCATGGGCATATCTATGACAAGCTCCCCTCCGGCTGCGTGACTCGTGTGTATGATGTGCCCTATGGTATCTATAAGACGAAAGATGACTACATTCTCCTCTCCAAGACTCCTGTACCAAAACTGAAAGAGACCTTCGGTGAAGAGTTTTTCCAGGAGTTCGACGATAACGCCGTCTTTGAACGCCGTCCCGAATTGGACGCACGGGTCGCCGAGGTCCTAAAGCAGAAGACCACGGCGGAGTGGCTGGAGATATTGGCTGCCCACGATTGCTGGTTTTCCAAAATCAACACCTATGACGACGTTGTGGAAGATCCTCAGGTTATCCACAACGGGATCATCGCCGAGTTCGAACACCCCAGAGGCGGGACGGTGCGCACCTTGGGCAGTCCGCTGCGTGTAGACCGTGCCCCTGTCCCCTTGAGAAAGCCCGCCCCTGAACTGGGTGAACACACCGTCGTGATCCTGCGGGAACTGGGCTACCAAGAGGAAGAGATCCAAACGCTGTTAGCGCAGGGTGCTGCCGTCCAGTATCAGGATAAGGAGTGATAATATGGGACAAACCGGAAAGATCAAACTGGATCACTTTGAAGATGGCCGTATCGCCCGCATCACACTGGACGCTCCGCCCATGAATTTGACCACCGTGGCTATTTTGGATGATCTTCTCGAAACCGTTATCCAGGTCTCTGAGGACGAGCGGGTCCGCGTGGTGGTGATCACTGCTGCCGGTGACCGGGTATTCTGCGGCGGTTCCGACCTGAAGGAATTTCCGGCCATTCGAGACCGGTTCGTCGAGGTGAAGCTGCGCAAGGAAAACGCTATATTCTCCCGTCTGGAGAACATGGACAAGCCCGTGATCGCGGCAATCAATGCTATGGCCCTAGGCGGCGGGTGTGAAATGTCTTTGGCCTGTGATTTCATCGTTATGGATGAGCGGGCCAAGATCGGTCAGCCTGAGATCAACATTGGAACCTTTCCCGGAAGCGGCGCTACCTTCCGCCTGGTACGCCGGGTGGGGATGGGCAGAGCGATGGAGATGCTTTGCTTAGGGATTGCAGTGGAGCCGGAGAAAGCGCTTGAGATTGGTCTGATTAATCGGATCGCCCCAGCTGGAAAAGTGTGGGACAGCGCCTATGAGCTGGCCCGGGAGCTGGCCTCCAAGCCGAGATTTGCGTTAAAGTGCATAAAAGAACTGTGTCGAAACGCATATACGCAGACGCCAGCTGAGGCGATTGAACAGTCGCTGGCACTAAGCGAGATCATTTTAAAGACACCAGACAGCATTGAAGGGACCAAGGCATTTTTGGAAAAACGGCCGCCTGTGTTTCAAGACACTGTGCAGCTGAAGTGATTTTTTACAAGGAGCAACACCATGAGTGATCGAAATGGAAAAACACCATCGGCCCCGTTGATGCTGATGGGCCGAGTGGGAGATATCCTGGAAGGTCTTTCTATCCTGGTCGGAGCGATCCTCCTGATTGGTTTCTTTGCTGCTGTCGTCCTGGATGTAGTTGCCAGAACGGCAAACAATTCCCTGACCTGGACCCAGGACGCCGCAATCTTCGCCTATGTGTGGTGTATCTTCACCACCTCGGCGGTGTGCGTCCGGAAAAATGAGCATTTCAGCATCGAGCTGTTTTCCCGTCTGCCCAAGGCGGTCAAGCTGATTCAGCGCCTGTTTATTCTGGCCATTCTGTTCGTTTTTGCGTACTACATGATCGTCTATGGCGGGGAATACGCCAGGCTGGGCTTGACCAGAAAGTCCTCCTCTTCCGGTTTTCCCCTGTTCTACGCCATTGTCTGTATCCCGCTGTCCAGTGTGGCGATGACCTACTTCTTGATAGAGCAGCTGGTCTGCTTCATTCTGGGGGTTGACCTGTCTCAGATCAGTAAGAAGATGGCCAAAAAGGCGGACGAGAAAGATGGATGACATCAGGACAGCGGAAGGGAGTTGATCGATAATGGGCATTGTATTCTTATTTGGTTCGTTTGTATTTCTGGCGATAGCGGGGGTTCCCATCGCTCTGTGCCTGTGCGTCTCCAGTTTTCTTACTGCGGCTATGCTGGGCATAACCCCAATCGCCATCATCCAAAATATTTTTTCCATGCTGAACAGCTATACGCTGTTGGCCGTCCCGTTGTTTCTGATCGTGGGAAATGTGATGGAGCACGGCGGGATCACTGAGCGGCTGGTCAACTTTGCAAAGGTACTGGTCGGCCATATCCGCGGCGGTCTGGGCCATGTGAATATCCTAACCAACATGTTTATGGCCGGGATCTCAGGATCGGCCACTGCGGATGCCACCGCATTGGGAAGCATCATGCTGCCCGCAATGCGCCAGGAGGGCTACCCCGCTGACTTTGCCTGTGCCATTAACGCCTCGGCGGCCACAATCGGGCCCATCATCCCACCCAGCATTATGATGGTGGTATACGGTGCATACTCCGGTGTTTCCATCGGGGCGCTGTTTATCGGTGGTTTTGTTCCCGGCGTTATCATCGGGGCCTCGCTCATGGTATATGTGTATATTTGGGCTAAGAAAAACGATTTTCCTGTTGCCGAGCGCCATGCCACGCTCAAAGAGGTCGCCTATGCTACCAAGAAAGCCATTGCCGCACTGATGGCCCCGGTCATCATAGTCTTGGGCATCTCCGGCGGCTATGTGACCACCAGTGAGGCAGGTATGCTATGCGCGGTGTACTGTATCCTGGTCTCTCTCTTCGCGTTCCATTCTATCCGGTGGAAAGAGGCCAAGACGGTGGTTGTCAACACCTTGTTTGGCATGTGCAAGCCTCTGATGTGCGTGGCCGGAGCCGGGGCCTTCGGTTATATGATGGCATACCTCCAGGTTCCCAAGATCTTCATGTCCCTGCTGGGCCCCATGGCGGATTCCAAGATCTTCGTCACCTTGTTCATCATTGTGCTTTACTTGATTCTGGGCACATTCATGGACGCTACCCCGGCCATCGTCATTTTTATGACTATCATCCAGACGCTGGCCGCCAATGTGGGCCTGCACCCCCTCCATGTAGGTGTGCTGATCTGCGTGACCATGTGCTTCGGCTTCATTACGCCTCCTTACGGCCTGACATTGCTCATCAGCGCCGGGATCGGCGGGGTATCCACGGTGGAGGTAATCAAAAAGCTGAAGTATATCTTCCTTTTATTCATCGCCATTATCCTGCTGATCGCCTTTGTCCCTGAGGTTGTCCTGTTCCTACCCAGACTCCTCGGTCAGATATAAACATATGGAACAGTCTTTAATTTTGACCATGCGGCCGGAGAGCGGGATCTTGTGGGTCACGCTGAACACGCCCCCCCTTAACCTGCAGTCTCTGGAGTGCATGGCGGAGATGGAAGAAATTGTCTCCCAGGCGGAGCGAGATGAAAGCATACGCGCCCTGGTACTGACCGGCTCAGGGGACCGTGTTTTCTGTGCGGGCAGCGACGTGAAGGAATTTCCCGCATTGCGCAGCAACTTTGTAGAGGGCAAGCTGAGACGCGAGAACGATGTCTTTACACGTCTGGCGGAGCTCCCTTTCCCCACCGTCGCCGCGCTGAACGGCTCCGCCATGGGGGGCGGCTTTGAGATGGCTCTGTGCTGCGATTTTCGAATTATGAGCAGCCAGGCCAAGATCGGCCTGCCTGAAATCTTTCTTGGAAATTTTCCGGGGAGCGGCGGTGTGATGCGGCTCACAAAGTTGGTGGGCCCTGCCCGGGCGTTTGAGCTGATCTGCCTGGGCCGCTCGGTAGACGCAGACACGGCGATAAGGCTGGGCCTTGTACATGAGGCCGTGGAGCCAGAATACCTGCAGCGGCGTGCATTGGCTATGGCGGGCCGTCTGGCAAAGCTGCCCAGGAGTGCCGCGGGGCGGATCAAGGCCCTGGTCCATTCAGCAACATATGAGACCGCGGCTCAGAGCGCAGTCCATGGTCTTCACCTGGATAGAAATCTTTTGCACTGACACAAAGGAGTATTGGCGAATGGAACATATCAAGACCGAAATTTTGATCGTGGGGGGAGGAGGCGCCGCCTGCCGCGCCGCAATCGCGGCGGCAGATCAGGGCTCAAAAGTTCTGATGGTTCTAAAGGGTACGGTGGGACACTCCGGCGCCACAACCCATGAGTGCTGTGAAATTGCCGGCTTCAATGTACCGGGATGCGGAGATCCTTGCGACACAGAGGAGACCTACTACCAGGATATTATGGCTGCGGCCATGGGAATGGCAGACCCGGAGCTGGTGGAGATATTGGTCAGAAACGCCAAGCCACGTTTTGAGGAGCTGCGAAAGTGGGGCGTCTCTCCGGCCGTCCAGGATGGCAGAGAGATTATTATGAAGGGCTGCTACTCCAACTATCGCCGGGGGTACACCATTCCAGGGCACGGAGGCCCAATCGTAGCTGCCTTGCTGGCACAGATCAAGCAGCGCGATGTGGCCCTGATGGAGCACACAATGGTGGTGGACCTGGTCTGCAAGGAGGGACGGTGCTGCGGCGCGGTGGTCATCGGGCAGGACGGCGTATTGCGAGCCGTTGAGGCCGGCGCGGTCATTTTAGCCACTGGCGGAGCTTCCCAGGTCTTTTTGCAGAACCTGAACCCGGCAGATGTGTCGGGCGACGGGTATTCTTTGGCCTATGACCACGGAGCCGCGCTCAAGAATATGGAGTTTATGCAGGCCGGCATCGGCTTTTTCCATCCCGTAAAAAGCCTGTTTAACACCTATCTATGGGCGGGTTTCCCCGAGCTGAAAAATGCTGAGGGAGAGCCATTCCTGGGCCGCTACCTCCCCCAGGGCATCACGGAAAAGGATGTAATGCTGGAGCATTGCAAACACTTTCCCTTCAGCAGCCGGGATATATCCCGCTATCTGGAGATTGCGCTCCAAAAGGAGATCAACGCGGGCGGCGGAGATGAACATGCCTGCCTGCCTGTGCGGTTTGGACATTTTGTCCCCGAGTACATTGCCGGCTTGAAATTTGACGCTGACCTGAAGGATCTCTAGCCTATGGTGCAGGCGCATTTCCGAAACAACGGAGTGGACCTGCTGCATGAGGTGGTTGGTATTACCTGTGTCGCCCAAGCTGTCAACGGCGGTATTTCTATCGACAAGCGGGCCATGTCCACTGTCGCCGGCCTCTTTGCCGCAGGGGAGACAGCTGCCGGTCCCCACGGCGCAGACCGCCTGGGCGGCAACATGATGGGCACCTGTCAGGTGTTTGGAGAACTGGCGGGCCGGGAAGCCAGCCGCTTTGTCAGGGCCAATGGTCTGCTGCCCGTGGATGAGGGCAATATTGCGCAAACAGAACGTATGACCTCTCTCCTGTACCGCCGGACACAGCCCTCGGCGATGTTGGACCGCCTGCAGCGTGCGGCCCAGGAGAATCTGTTCATCTGCCGTACGCAGAAAAAACTGGAGGAGCTTCAAAAGGAGCTTGTCCAAATGAAGGAAGATTTGGAGGGCGCTCCCATGTGTGACAAGCCCTGCGTCCAGAATCTGTCTTTATACCACCTCGTCAACTGCGCCCAGCTGATGGCTCTGGCCGCCGCTGAGCGCAAGGAAAGCCGCGGGAGCCACTACCGTGAGGACTATCCCGATTGGAATCCTGACTGGGAAAAGCAGATCGTACTATGCAAAAAAGTCTGAGTGTTCCGGCGCCCGCCGGCCGCGAAGCTCTAAATAAAACAGGAAGGTGAGACAATGAATACCAAGGAGTTTATCGATACGCACAAGGTAGTGGCCATTATCCGCAAGGTATATGGTCAGCCGCTGCTGGACCTGTGCGACGCGTTGTTCGAGGGGGGCGTCAAGCTGATTGAATGTACCTTCGATCAGCAGGACCCGGACTGCATCGCCAAGACCCAGGAGGCCATCTCCGCTCTGTGCGCCCGGCACGGGAACGACATGATGTTTGGAGCGGGCACGGTGCTGACTCCGGAGCAGGTGGATGCCGCCCATCAGGCAGGTGCTAAGTACATCATCTCTCCCAATGTTCGGGAGTGTGTCATCCGGCGGACAAAGGAGCTCGGCATGGTGTCTATGCCCGGCGCCATGACCCCGTCCGAGATCATGGACGCCCACTGCGCCGGCGCCGACTTTGTCAAGCTCTTTCCGGCCACAACGCTGGGCTTTACTTACATCAAGGACATCCTCGCTCCCATCAGCCATGTAAAGCTGGTGGCCACCGGCGGTGTGACGGAGGAGAATTTCGGCAGGTATCTGGATATGGGTTTTGCCGGTGCGGGGATCAGCGGCCGCCTCGCGGACAAAAAATTGATGGCCGAGGGAAACTGGGCTGAGATCACCCGCCGGGCCCGGACCTTCGCCGCAATTGCCAAAGGAGAATTAAGATGAGTAAAGTTTTTGTAGGCTTCGGCGAGATATTGGTACGTCTGGCACCCGGCGGCTATCTCCGCTTTCCTCAGGCCGACAACTTTAACGTCAATTATACCGGGGCGGAGGGCAATATGGCCATCGCGTTGTCGTATATGGGAGTTCTCAGCAAGCTGGTTACGAAACTGCCCGATAATGAGATCGGCCGCTGCGCCATGCGCAAACTGGCCGCTTATGGTGTGGATACCTCCCATATTGTTTGGGGTGGAGAGCGGATTGGGGTATATTATCTGGAGCGCGGCGCCTCTCAACGCCCCTCTAAGATCATATACGACCGGGCCGGCTCCGCGATCTCAGAGGCAGACCCCGGCGAGTTCGATTGGGATGACATCTTCAAGGATGCCGGTTGGTTCCATTTTACCGGAATCACTGCGGGATTGAGCGACCGCGCTGCCGAATGTTGCCGCCAGGCCTGCCGGGCTGCCCGCCGGCACGGGGTAAAGGTCAGCTGTGATCTGAACTATCGAAAGTATCTTTGGACCCCGGAAAAAGCGCAGGCGGTCATGCGTCCTATGATGGAATATGTGGACGTCCTTATCGCCAACGAGGAGGACAGCGACAAGGTTTTGGGCATCCGTGCCGATGGCGCCAATGTGGACTCCGGGAGCTTGGACACGGACAGTTACGCTTGCCTGGCCAAAAAATTGTCACAGACCTTTGGCTTTGAAAAGGTCGCCATCACTTTGCGAGAGTCTATTTCCGCATCGGTCAACGGCTGGTCCGGTATATTGTGCGACGGCACAAACGTCCTAAATTCCAAAAAATATACCATCCAGCTGGTCGACAGAGTTGGCGGCGGTGATTCTTTCGCATCCGGTCTCATCTACGGTTTTTTGAATGGCATGTCTGATCAGGAGACACTGGAGTACGCGGTGGCCGCCTCATGTTTGAAGCAGACAATCGAATTTGATTTCAATCTCTCCACGGTGGAGGAAGTCAAAACTTTGATGAACGGAAACGGCTCCGGTCGGGTCGTTCGGTAAGCTCATGCGTTTTTGCGTGTGGATACAAAATGATGATATTATATCCAAACACATCAGCCGGTTCTCAGACGAGAACCGGCTTCTTTAATGGCACAGAAGTGAAATACAGTATCACAGCAACCGAAAATTTCATCCTGGGCCTCCGATTGGGTGTCAGGCTGATGGCTGAGTGTATGGATAACAACGACGGAGATATTCGGACTGGAGGTGAGTAACAGATGGCACAACGCAGACTGTCCGGTGACGGTATGGTACGCAGGCGGGATGACGGACGCTGGGAGGGTCGCATTGTGGCGGGCCACAAGGAAAACGGCGACTCAATCTTCCACTGCGTCTACACTCTAGCACAGAAAGAGTTATCCGCAAAGCTCCGTCAGCACATCTACAGCTACCAGAGTGCTGACCTGACGGAACAAAGCAGGATGACGCTCTCGGAGTGGTTTGATCAGTGGCTGGAGACATCCCAACACACTAAAGAATTACCGCAGCTACATTGAGAATCACATCAGACCCAGTCCGGACGATAAGCAGCCGGCCCGACTCAGCCTACCGCCAGCTAAAGGTCCTTCTGAAACAGGCAGAACTACCCAGTATTCGCTTCCGTGACCTCAGGCACACCTTCGCGCCCCATGGTATTGGCATCAGGCGTGGACGTGAAAACCCTGTCCGGTATCCTGGGCCACACCAGAGCGGCGTTCATGCTGGACACCTACACCCACACCACCAACGACATGCAGAGGCGGGCGCCGGAAGTGGCGGGCGACTTCCTGACAGATATTTTCGGAGAGGAGATGAGCCCGTGGGAAGAACGCGCAAAAGCGGCGAGGGCACAGTCCGTTTGAAAAAGAACGGCCGCTGGAAGGGCCGGGTGGTCATAGGCTATGATGACAAGAGCCTGCCCAAGACAAAAAATGTGCTGACCAAGACCAAGGCGGAGTGCGTGGAGAAGCTGAACGCTCTGAAAAACACAGCAACTCCAACAACCGCTGTCAAGGTTCGGGCGGATATGCCTTTCGGTGATTGGATGGCATTCTGGTATGAGACCTGCTGTAAACCCGCCGTCTGCTCAAACACGCGGACAGGCCGTGAAGATAATATTCGTCTGTATATTCTGCCAAGGCTGGACAATGTTCCTCTGAACAAGTTGACTGCAAACCGAACCGTGATCCTGCCGCCCACAGTGGTCGCTGCGCTGCGAGTGTACAAGCAGACTGTCTCTTCATGATGGATATTTCCCTCACCTGAAAAAGAGGACGCTCTGATAGCCCCCTCCGTTGTCAGCCACCGTCTGGCCAAGATTCTAAAACACGCCGGATGCAAAAAGGTGCGTTTCCATGACCTGCGTCACACCTTCGCAACGCTGGCATTACAAAATGGTGTAGACGTCAAGACTGTCAGTAGTATGCTGGGACACTACGACGCAGGCTTTACTCTCCGCACCTACACCCATGCCACCAGGCAACAGCAGAGCCGGGCGGCGGAGACAATGGGAAATTTTATGGCGCAGGTCATGTAGGGACAAAAGGCAACAAAAAGCCAGGCAGGAAGGCGGAGCTTCCTGTCTGGCACTCTCTGTCCCTCTCCGGGCATTTCGGCGTGTGGGTCACGGTGTGGGTCGGCAAAAATAAACTCACTCAAAAAGTTACAGAAACAAAAGAAATCCCGCCAGAATCAAGCGATTCAAGCGGAATTTTGGAGCTGCTACCCAGATTTGAACTGGGGACCTCATCCTTACCAACTAACAAAAAGCTGTTATTGCTTGTCATTAGTTATTGTGCCTTGCAGTTCTGAACTCCTTGTGCCGCAAGGCTTACCACAACTTCTTCCCATTTCCTATTGTCCCCTGCTGTCTCTTAAAAAAGACTGATTTTTGGTACCTGTGTCGGTTTTGTGTCGGTTTCTGTATGGAGCCATACCACCTGACCTCATCTCTACATTCGTCACGTTTTAGCCTCTCCAGACAGGGTGGGATCGATTTTTTGTCTAGCCGTCTAGTGTGAAAAAGCCGCCCCTCAGAGGGCGGCTGACTTACTGCTCAGGGTTAGCCAAGGGAACAAATTCAAGTTTGAGCTGCATCCCCAGGCCGGCTGCCAGACGTTTAAGTGTCCGCAACGACGGGTTCGCCGTCCCGTTCTCAAGCCTGCTGATGTCGGCTTGGGCGATGCCAGTTGTTTCTGCCAACTGTTTCTGCGTAAGTGCTTTTTCTTCTCTGCCCTCAATAATCGCCATAGTAATCTGACGCTCAGGCTCCAAAGCTTCCCATTCGGCTCGGAACGTAGGATCTTTCAACTGTTCATTGAGCGTATCACGAAAATTCTTCCCCATAGCTTATTCCTCCTTCGCTGCTGTCTTGCACTGATAATCAGCACGATACCGTTTCGCCCGGTCAATCTCACTGGGTGGGGTTTTAGAGGTTTTCTTCACAAAACCGTTGGTGAGAATCACTTTCTGCCCAACCACAAAGAAATACAAGACACGGGTAATATCTGAGCCCAGCTTCGTCCGGATCTCGAAAATTCCATCGCCCAGAGGTTTTGAATAAGGCTCCCGCAGACTGGGCCCCATCGCCTCAAGGTATGTCAGGTTCGAAAATATCTTAGCCTGCATCTTGTAATTCTGGGCAAGTATAAATTCCTCTGCTGGTTTGCTTCCATCCTCCAGCTCATAGTATTCCACATCGTAGCTCATGCTCTCACCAGCTTTCCATTACCATTATTATATGTGATTTATCACATAATGTCAACACTCAGATAGGGTACAGAGCGATGGCAGATCATTTGCTGCCGTTTTTTCCGTCTGTCAGTGGCTATTGCTGGGCAGCCGCTTATAAATAACTCAGCCCCAATAAAAGGGATGCTGTCAAAGGGCGGCACCAATAAAACAGCATAGGAATGATTTTTGGGAAACGGCGTAGCTTATGGGCTATGCCGTTTCTCCATTTGATAGGCCATTGAGCAAGGACGCGGGGAGTATTCCCACAAGATCATAGGATATATCAATCCGCTGTTCCCTGTGGCCGCTGGACTTGTCCGGCGCATGGACATACACTGCCTTTACCATATCATTCACTATAGCGGGCGTCAGATCGTCCAAATCCAGATACTTCCGTACCTTGCCGATAAACCTGTCAATGTTTTCTGCCTGCTCTTCCTGCTGTGTAATATCCTCGTTCAGTTGCAACAGCTTTTCCCGCAGTTCTTCCTGCTCCTGCTCGTAATCGTCAGAGAGCATTTGAAATCTGCTGTCAGAAAGTTTCCCGTTGGCGTTATCCTTGTAAATACGCTTGAATAATCGGTCAAGTTCCTCTACCCGCCGTTCTGCCTGCGTCAGTTGCCGCCGCTTCGCCGCAAGCTCCTTTTTCGCTTCGGCTTTCTGCTTTGCACCCATGGCTTTACGGAATTGTTCTTCATGGTTAGCGACACAAGCAATCAAGAGCCGCATATGCACAAGTACACCCTGTTCCAGTACAACGGCGCGGATAAAATGTGTCGGGCAAACCTCTTTCCCTTTGAGCCTTGACGTGGAGCAGACAAAGTGATCTTGCCGCGCTTCAAAGTTTTTGCTCGTGCAGTAGTACAGTTTTTCGCCGCAGTCAGCACAGCGGACAATGCCGGAGAACATATTTGTTTTGCCTGTCCTCGTGGGGCGGCGTTTGTTCTTCCGTAATTCCTGCACCTGCGCCCATGTGTCAGCATCTATGATTGCTTCATAGGTGTTCTCAAACACAAGCCAGTTTTCTTCTGGATTATAACAGGTTTTCTTGCTTTTGTAGGACTGCTTGTAGGTCTTGAAATTGACGGTATGCCCTTGATACTCTGGCCGCTCTAAAATCCCAGCGACGGACTTCTGATCCCAATTATACGGGTTGTCCGACAAAGGGCTTCGTGTTGCCTTTCCCATGCGCTGGTAATAGACGGTCGGCGTTATCACTTTGTCCGCTTTCAGAATACGGGCAATTTGCGACGGCCCGTAACCGTCAAGACACAGAGAAAATATCTGCTTGACAACCTCGGCGGCTTCTTCGTCCACAATCCAGAGTTTCTTATCCGCTGGGTCTTTCCTGTACCCATAGGGCGGGTTGGTGCAAAGATGTTCGCCAGCCTCCCCTTTAGACCTCATCACCGCGCGGATTTTCTTGTTGGTGTCCTTGGCGTACCACTCATTAGTCAACCGTACATAAAGAATGACAAGAAAAAGCAGTGCCGTGATGGTCGATTACCTCCGGCGAGATGGCGAGACGCATTATCGGTAGCGGCTACCGATAATCAAACCAGACTATCACATAGGAGGTAATTACCATGAGCGAACTGACACCGAAAATCCATGACGAAGCCAACGACCTTGACTATGTCCTTGCCGGGGACTACTACATCCCGGCTATTGAACTGCCAGAGGAGGATGACCGCCCCCTCGGAAAGTGGGGGAGGATGCACCGAACATATCTGGAGGAAACGAACCCGCTTCTGCTGAACCACCTGATTTTGACGGGCAGGCTGCACACCTACCTTGCTGACCTCAACGACCAGGCCCAAAACCGCTATCGGCTCATCGTCCAACAGATGATGGAAGCTGAGGGTGTGACCGAAGATTTGAAGCGGCGGTCGCAGTGGGAGTGGATCAGGACTATGAATAGTATCGTCAGTCGTGCTGAAGAAATTGTCCAACATGAGATGATTCATACATGAAACTCTCTGATATTTTCAACGCCGGCGATAGAAAGTGGTCTGGGTCAAATTGGCCCAGACCACTTTCCTGCGTCCTTGACAAATGCCTGTACATATGTTATTCTCTCTTTGGTAAATAAATTGACCGTACTGGAATTGACTTATGGGAGGTGAGCAAGATAACCAAGGAAGATAAGAGAAATGCTTATCTATACTGCCGGTTTCGGGATGAGCAGTTTGCGCTGTATGACGAGTACGCCAAGCAGAACGGGATGTTGATGAAAACATTGCTGGTGGTCAATGTACTGTTTTATGACGACTTCTATGACAAGGGCGGCGTGACCCAGAGAGAAATTTGTCGGCGAACTTTTCAGTCCAAGCAGACCGTAAATCTAATTATCAAAAATCTCCTGGCAGACGGCTATGTCACTGTTACAGAAGTGCCGGAAAACAAGAGGACAAAAATTGTCCGAATGACGGATGCGGGCAGAGCCTATTGTGAAAAGGTAGTCCGGCACATCACCTGGGCGGAGGATACTGCAATGTCCATGTTTTCGCCGGAGGAGCAAAAACAACTCGTTGACCTGTCACGAACATTTACAAAAAATCTGACGGACTTAATCCATCAGGAAATGGAAAAATCGTAATCATGGAATTTTATGAAGCAATCAACACACGGCGGAGCATCCGCCAATTTGAGGACAGGGAAATCCCCAAGGAGACACTGGAGCGGATTTTGGACGCAGGTCTGAAAGCCCCGTCCTCCAACCATCAACGGCGGTGGGAGCTGGTGACGCTGACAGACAAAACTATCATTCACGACCTTGCTCAGATTGTCCGCCCCTACCCCTGCCATGTCACGGAACCCAAGACTCCGCAGCAGGAGATGTTCAAGATTGCCTATCCCCGCCAGCGCAGCATGATTGAGGAATGTGCGTGTGTCGTTCTGCCGTTCTTCAAACAGAAGTACCCCATGACCGAAGATAAAAATGGCTATGGCCTGATGGACTACGGCGCGACATGGGCGCTGGTCGAAAATATGCTCCTTGCCGCAACTGCGGAGGGGCTGGGGTCTGTGGTACACATTCCAGTCAAGAAAGAGCCGGAGAAAATCAAAGAATTTTTGAAAATCCCGGATGGCTGGTATCTTCCCACCCTTGTCATTCTCGGATACGCAAGCCCCAGCGCCGAAGTGCCGTCCCAGGTAAAAGCAACGGTCGAAAACAAAGTCCACTGGAATAAGTGGTGAATCGGGGGAACTGCGAAATGGAGTTTTATGAAGTAATCAAAAAAAGGAAAACCAGCCGGGAGTGGGCAGACAAAGAGGTTGATTTTGAAGCCGTCAAGCAGATCATTGATGCGGGGCTTGCCGCACCTACACACAACCATCTGCGGGAATGGGAGTTTATCGTGCTTCATGAGCAGGCAGAGAAAGAGAATTGTATGCAGTTCGCAAAAAAATGGGCTGAGGAACATGGGCTGACTGACCCAAACAGGCTGTTTCCAGACGCTTCTGTAATGCAGAGGATGTATCAATATGCCATGCCCCGGCAGTACACCATGCTTGTTGCCGCTCCATACATAATCGTCCCGTTGTTCAAGTTGTATAGCCTGCGTTCCAACTATGTGGATCAACTAAACGCCTTTTCCTCCATTTGGTGCGTAGTGGAAAATATGTTCCTTGCAGCGACAGCGGAAGGTTTGGGCACTTCCATGCGTATTCCGGTCGGTGATGAAGGCGCAAAAGTTTGTAAAGCACTGGGCGTCCCGGAGGGATGGATGATGCCATGTTATATTGGCATTGGCTATCCAAGGGAGGACGCGCCGGAAGTGGAACAACTCACTTTTTCGGCAGATCAAAAGATGCACATGGGAAAGTGGTAAGATGGAAGCTGTTATCAAAGAAATTGAGGTCAAGAGCGTCCTCTCCAAGTCCAATCTCCCAGTATGCGAGTATTCGGTCAACCCCTATGTGGGATGCACCCACGCCTGCCAGTATTGCTATGCCAGCTTTATGAAACGCTTTACCAATCACCCGGAACCCTGGGGCGATTTTCTGGATGTGAAATACTGGCCGGAAATTAAGAACCCTCAAAAGTATGCTGGTAAGGAATTGTTCATCGGTTCTGTGACTGACCCGTACAATCCGCAGGAAGAAGTCTATGGGCGGACAAGGGCCTTGCTGACCCAACTGCAAGGGAGCGGCGCAAAAATCAGTATCGCCACCAAGTCCGATTTGATCTTGCGTGACCTGGAATTGATAAAGAGTTTTCCTAACGCCCGTGTGTCTTGGTCAATCAACACCCTGGATGAAACTTTCCGGGAGGATATGGATAAAGCCGCTTCCATTCAGCGGCGGCTGGCGGCGATGAAAGCCTTTCACAATGCCGGTGTGCGGACTACCTGTTTCATTTCTCCGATTTTTCCCGGAATTACAGATGTGAAAGCCATCATCCAGAGCGCAAAGGAACAGTGCAATTTGATTTGGCTGGAAAATCTCAACCTCCGGGGCGGGTATAAAACCGCTATCATGGACTACATTCAGAGAAAGCCCCCCGACCTCATGCCACTGTATCAGGAGATATACAGCAACAATGACCGTCGCTATTGGGAACTGCTGGATAGAGAATTGAAAGCCTGGGCCGCCGAAATTGACTTGGACTATGTAACCAATGATGACAGCATGAACCGACCCTTTGAGGCTTCGCCCATCATTGTGAATTTCTTTTATCACAGCGAGATCAAAAAGTCTGCCAGAAAGGGTGGTGAACACTATGCCAGAACTGCCGGAGGTTGAAACAATCAGGCGGGTGCTGGAGCCGCAAATAAAAGGCTTGACCATTACAGCGGTGACAGTGAACCGCCCGGAAGTGATCGGACATCCCACAGCGGAGGAATTTTGCCAAGTCCTCACAGGGCAGACTATCAAAGCTATGACCCGTAGAGGGAAATTTTTAAGTGTGCTGCTGGACAGTGGCGACTATTTTACGCTGCATCTGCGAATGACCGGCTGCCTCCTGCTCACCCCCGCCAACTACCCGGCGGAAAAGCATACTCACATCGTTTTCCATTTGAGCAGCGGCGATGAACTGCGGTTTTCCGATACCCGCCGTTTTGGGCGGTTTTGGCTGTTCCGTAAGGGCGAAAGTGATACATACAGCGGCGTGGACAAGCTGGGGCTGGAACCCTTTGACGTTGGTCTGACCGCCGATTATCTGCAACAGCATTTTGACAAGAGGAAAAAGGCAATCAAGGAATGTCTGTTAGACCAAAGTGTGATTACTGGCATCGGCAATATCTATTCCGATGAAATCCTATTTGCGTCCGGCATCCACCCAGCGAGGCCCGCCAAAGGGCTGACCTATGTGGAATGGGAACGCTTTGCCGCTGCTATCCTGGAGCGGCTGTCCTATTTCATAGAAAAGAACGCGCTTACCCCGGAAGAATATTTGGAAAACAAGGGGCAGGACTACCGCAATACGCCGTTTCTTCAGGTTTACGGCCACGGCGGAGACCTCTGTCCTAACTGTGGGGCTGTGCTGTGCCGCATAACTGTCGGTGGTAGAAGCAGTGTGTTTTGCCAAGCCTGTCAACCATCTGCCACTAAGAAACTGTATTCACAAGCGGATAAAACGGTGGTAAGATAGGATACATGGAAGAAAAAGGGCGAGAGTCGTAT
>NZ_QWKI01000009.1 GCF_009911645.1 Pseudoflavonifractor sp. 60 | reverse complement strand
CACAGCGGCATCCCCTACCCAGGTTTGCGAAAATAGTCGTTTTTTGTCTGCCCATATCGCCAACCCCAACGCCCGAATAGCCTTGAGCTGTTCGGGCGCTTTTGCTTTTTCTGTGGGCCGCTCCATCCGGCCCCGGTGTCGCGGCCCGCCCTCTCTGTTCAGATTCCGCTTACCCCAAATCTGAACAGGAGGATAACACGATGAAGATCACCATCAAGAGATACAGCCGCAAAATGACCTATGAGGATGTCGCCACCCTTGACGAGTTTTGGGAGCTGGCCAAGCGTACCGAACGGAGCCTTGACCGCGAGCAGCGGCGGCATTGGGACGGACGCGAATGTGACGAGTACATAATCGCCGCCCAGGTTCTTTTGCCCTACTGCGCTACCCCGGAGGAATTGGTCTGCCAGCAGGAAACGCTGGATGAAATTCTGGCGGTGCTGGCCCTCTGTACCAAGACCCAGCGGGAGCGGTTTCTGCTCTATGCGCTGTACGATTACAGCTATGCGGAAATTGGGCATCTGTGCGGCTGCTCCAAGGCCGCAGTCCATGACAGCATTGAGGGTGTTCGGAAAAAGTTTTTCAAGTTTTTCCGTTGACCTACCCAACGATCACCCCGGCATGATGGCTACAAGGTGAGGGGCAATCACCCTATCACCGGGAGGGACAAGCTGCTTCGGCGGCTTGTCCCTCCTATGCCAAGGAGGTCAAGATGTCAGCGATCAATCAGCTTCAGCAAGAGTGCGTCCGTTTCTT